>JAGGRX010000107.1 GCA_021159405.1 Candidatus Bipolaricaulota bacterium
ATCGGGTGGAAATCCTCACCAAGATCGGCCTAGAACACGGCTGGGTCTACTGATCGGATTTCTCGAAGCGGCCCAACACCGTGGGCTTCCCTCCCTCTACCAAAAGCCGCCCCTTTGCGTAGACTCGCTCGATGGAGAGGTCCTCGCCCAGGACCAATAGGTCGGCGTCCTTTCCCCCCTCGATGGAACCCTTCCGACCGTCGATCCCAAGCACTCGCGCTGGGTTTTCGGTAACCAGGGGGAGCACATGCTCCAAGGGATAGCCATCTTTTACTAGTGTCCTGACTGCCTCCCATAGGGAGGCCGGCCTTCCGGTGGCGAAGCCCACCAGATTCCCAGTCCCATCGAATTTAGGCATGGAGCCACCACCGTCGGAACTTAAGGTGACCTTGTTCCAAGGCACGCCCGCACGCTCCAGCCGCCGCACGATCTCCGGGAAGGGCCGGTCCCAGGAGAGGGTGGGGCTGGGGGCGGTGAGGTCGAACGTGCCACCCTGATTGGCCCACTGGACGGCCTGCTCTAAGAGGTCGGCGGTTCGTCCTACATGGGTAGGATGAAACTGAGAGATCGGGATTTCCGTGTCCTTCACTAAGCGAAACAAAGGCAAAAGTCCATTTGAGCCGACCCCAACATGGAGGTGTACAAGTCCCTTCTTCCCCGCCAGCATGCCTCCAACACGGGCCTCGGCCGCGATCCGGGCCAGCTCCTCAAAGGTGGGTTGCGAAGAGCGGTGGTCGGAGATGGCGATCTCCCCCACCCCCAAAACTTCAGGGATCAAGAAAAGATCGCGGCGGACGGACCCGGTGAGGGTGACGGGGGGAAGTTGATAAGAACCGGTGTACATGTAGGCGGTGATCCCCTCCTGGGTGAGGGCCCGCACCTTGGCAAGAAGCCCTTCAAGAGAACGGGTGACGTCGTCGGTCCCCAGGCACCCCACCAAGGTAGTGATCCCGCAGGTAGCAAAGTCGGAAAGAAAAAGCTCCGGGACCCGCGAGGTCGGCCCCGCCTCTCCACCCCCTCCAATGGGGTGTACGTGAAGATCGACGAGTCCGGGGATCACCATCGCCCCTTGCGCATCGTATTCCTCCGCCATCTCCTGCAGCAGTTGAGGGACACTCCCCACAGCAAGGAACTTATCGGAGAACAACAGGTCTTGTAACCCCTGATCCTGAGGAGAGAAAAGGCGCGCATTTCTAATCAATTGCAGCTTGCCCATCCGGTCACCTCTTCCGCAGCCGGGGATTGATCTCTTCCCGCAACCAGTCCGCCAAAAGGTTGACGCCGAGCACGATGGAGATAAGGGCAGAGCCGGGGAATACGACAAGCCACCACTTACCAGCATAAATAAAGCGTTTACCTTGGGAAATCATCATGCCCAAGGAAGGCTTGTTTATCGGGACACCTACTCCAAGGAAGCTCAACGTAGCCTCCAGCATGACCACTGCGCCGAAGTCGACAGCAGCCACGACCAAAATGGGGGGGATGGCATTGGGGATTATATGTCTGAACATGATGCGAAAGTTGCTGGCCCCGACGGCCCTCGCGGCTTGTACATAGTCCTCCTGTTTGACCGCCAAGGCGCTGCCGCGCATTGTCCTGGCATAGCGCACCCAGTCAGTGAGCACAATGGCCAAGATCACAAGGGGAATTCCTCCTCCCTTGAAGATCCCCAGAAGCAACATGGCGATGAGGGTGGTGGAAAAGGAGAACATGGTGTCGGCAAGCCGCATGGTGACGGCATCAAGCACTCCGCCGTAGTAGGCGGCGAGGAGGCCAATCAAGCTTCCCGCCGTGCCCGCGATGAGGATCACGCTAAAGGCCACCAGGAATGAAGTGCGGCACCCGTAGAGGATAGTGCTGAGGATGTCTCTGCCTTGGTCGTCAGTACCCAGGAGGTAAGGTGCCCTTCCTCCCTCCATCCAGATGGGAGGCAGGAGGGAGTCCTGCAATGTGAGGACTTTGGGGTCGTAGGGGTTTTGGGGAGCGATCCAAGGAGCGAACACCGCACCCACCAACAGGACGAGTAGCAGAAATGAGCCGAGCACGGCGGAGGGGTCCCTTAAGTAGTGGTTGAGCGTCCTCGAACGCAACAATCGCCTAATCATAGCGTATCTTAGGGTTCAAAATCCCATACAAGATATCCACGGCCAAGTTTATGAATAGGATCAACCCGGCCACAAACATCACATAAGCCACAATGATGGGGTGATCGCTCTCGTAGATGGCGGTCAGGAGCAAGTTGCCCATCCCCGGCCATTGAAAGATGCTTTCAGTAACAATGGAGAAACCTATCAATTCCCCCATCTGGAGGCCAGCCATTGTCACTACCGGGATAAGCACGTTTCTGAGAGCGTGCTTAAATATCACCGCCCGCTGGGGAAGCCCCTTGGCCCAGGCAGTCCGTGTGTAGTCTTCGGCCAGTGCCTCCAACATCCCGCCCCGCGTCAGGCGAAGGAGCACCGCCAACTGGTACAGCCCCAACGTTATGGCCGGCAGGATCAGATGGCGCAAGCCATCCAGGGCAAGAAGGCCGGAGCGCCAGCGACCTACAATTCGCACCACCTCCCCCCGTCCAAACGGGGGCAAGACCCTAAGCCAGACACTGAAGATCAAGATCAAGAGGATTCCCACTAGGAAGGTGGGAAGGGAGATCCCAAGCAGCGACCCTGCCATGATGGCCCGGCTGAGGGGGGAGCGGGGACGAAGGGAGGAGACGACGCCCAAGGTTATACCCAAGGTAAGGGCAATGAACATCGCCACCAAAGCTAACTCGAAGCTGGCCGGGAACCGCTCCAGGATCATCCGCATGACAGGAACCTGGCTTGTGTAGGAGAGGCCGAAATTGCCGCGCAGAGCGTTTCTAATAAAAATAGCGTACTGCACATAAAAGGGCTTGTCCAAACCCAGCGACCTGCGGACAAGCTCCTGCTGCTCTTGGGTGGCATACCGGCCAGCCAAGGTGAGGACGGGATCCCCTAAGAACTGGAAGATCCCAAAACAAAGGAACGACACGACAAAAAGAACGACAATGCTTTGGCCGATCCGCCTTATGATGTACGAGATCATGAGGATTAGGCACGGGGGCGCCTTTAAGGCGCCCCCGCATACGGCTTTTCTAGCTCCTTATCCCCCAAAGGAGATATCCTTACACACGATCCACCCATCAGGCCGCGGCCTAAACTGCACGTTGCTCGGCTTGTACAGGGCGTAGGTGTCTTCCTGATAGTGCAGCGGAATGACTGCGATCTTCTCCTGCATGGCGACCCGGTTCAGCAACCGCAAGGCATCGGCTCTCAGGGTTGGGTCGACGATCGAAGAGGAGGCCTCAAGCAGCTTGTCCAGAACTGGATCGCTATAGGAAGCCCCGTTTAGTCCTCCGTAGCCCCGCTCAGGATCCACGGTGTGCAAGAGTTTGGTGAATGAGCGGCCGAAATCATAGGAGCCGTCAAACCAGCCCAACAGGTAGAAGTCCAGGCCGTGTTCGTCAAGTTCGGGGAAGTAGACAGCCTTGGGCTTTACGTCCAGCTCCACCCTTATTCCCACCTTGGCGAGCTGAGTGGCGATGGCTTGGGCGATCTGCTCATCCTGAACATATCGATCGTTGGGGCCGGTAAGCTTGATGGTGAACCCGTCCGGATAACCGGCCTCAGCCAGCAGTCTCTTGGCCTCCTCCGGATCATAGGGCAACCTTTCGATGCTAGCGTCATAGCCGACGGTAGGGGGATCGGGGATCTGGCTGCAGGGGAAGGCGTGGCCCATCATGACCTTCTCGATGATCTCATCCTCGTTGATGGCCATGTAGATAGCCTTGCGCACGCGCACGTCACTCCCCGGAAAGCCTGGGGAATTCCGCAGCCCTAGCCAGATGGAGCGGCGAGAAGGCCGGGTGATGATCTCAGCATTGGGGCTGCTTTTTACCATGTCGAAGAGTTCCACGGGAACATCCTGTATAAGATCCACCTCTCCACTTATCAGGGCAGCGACTCGAGTGGAGGACTCTGTTATGGGCTTAAACACCACGTACTTGATGGGAGGCGGACCACCCCAGTAGTCCTCATTCGCCTCAAGCTTTAGATAGGAGCCCTTCACCCACTCTACGAACTTATAGGGCCCCGTCCCGATGGGGTACTCGCCGATCTCACCTATGCTCCTGGTCTCGGTGGACTCCTTGTCCATGATGAATATTTGATGCAAGTTCTGCACGAACCAGGGCACCGGCTCCGTGGTCACGATATCTATCGTCCAGGGATCCCCGTCCACGGGCCTCACCTCGGCGATGGCTGCACCGAAGGCGAGGAACTCAGAGACCGGATACGGCTCCTTAAGTCGTTCCAAGGAGAACTTGACGTCCTCCCAGGTGAAGTCGTTGCCGTTATGGAACTTCACTCCTTGGCGAAGGTGGAACCGCCAGGTCAGCGCATCCACTCGTTCCCAGGAGGTGGCCAGGGCGGGAAGGAGGTTCCCGTCGGCATCCCTTTGCAGGAGCCCATCGAAGATATTGGCCATGATCTGCAGGTTGGCATCGGCGTCAGAGCCATGGGGATTCATGGTCCTAGGCGGCGCCATGACTGCCACCACCAAGGTGTCCTTGGCCATCCCCAAAATAGACGCGCTTCCCAGGATCGCCACAAGCAGTCCAATCAAAATCCAAGCAACCCTTCCTTTCATCTCCAATCCCTCCTTCTGTTACTTTAGATGTCTTGTGTCTTCGCCTACCCTTCCACCTATTCTTCCGGTAATCACCTCCTTCCCTCGGCCAAGAAAAACCTCCTCGGAGGCCACAAAGTGGTCCAAGATTGCCTCCACGGCTGTGCACAAGCTTTTTTCTGCTATCGCCTCGGCTAGGGTTTGATGTTTTTTAAACAGTTCTTCTGCATGGTCCCGAAGATATTGAGGCGAGATTTCCCGGCCCAATTGGTAGTCTGTGATTTCCAAAAGTGGAAACAAAGCTCGCTTCAAAAAAGGGTTTTTAGCTGCCTGAGCAATGCTCAAGTGAAATTGGTTGTTTGCTTCCAGGTACTCGTCGACGTCCCCCATTTCTGCGGCACGCTGGATTTTGAGCAGTGCGCACTTCAGGGAGGCGTGGTCCTCAGGGGCAGCCTTACCAACTGCCAGCCTGACGATGAGAATTTCCAGTTCGCGACGGATCCGCCATACTTCTACCAAGCCCCCGCTTTCCTCGAGGGCCTCCAGTGCTTCGTCCACATCCACTGCACCATTCACCGTGCCCACCACGTAGTTCCCATCCCCCACCCGGGGTTCCACTAAACCCGCCATTTGGAGGGAGCTGAGGGCCTCCCGAACTGCTGTACGGCTCACGTTCAGCACCTCGGCCAGAGTCCGCTCCGAGGGGAGCTTCTCTCCGACCTTGTACCTGCCCTCACGGATGGCCGCAATCAGCCACCGGGCCACATAGGCACTCTTCCTCTGTGCTGCTAGCATGCTTCGAGGAAGCTCCCCCTCATAGTTCATACCGGTCATACCAATTTTATAAACAAGTATTTCTCTGTCAAGTCCAAGGCCGCCCTCAGGGCGAAGGGTTATGGCCGATTGGGTTTGTCCCCGTACTTCTCCTTGAGGTAGCGGTCAATGGCGAAAGCGGCGCGCTTTCCGGCCCCCATGGCCGAGATCACCGTGGCTGCGCCAGTTGCAACCCTCGTCGTTCCCTAAGGGCTCAGCGGGCTCGAATGCCCTTGCGCCGTAGGCCACGCTCCACTAGGTTCGAGAGTCCAGATCGTTTCAAGCAAGGGATCCCTTGAGCCGCGAAATTTGCCTCAACCGTGGTTCCTGAGGTCTGAACACCTTCACCCAGGGCCTCAAGTAGCCAGCGCACCACCTCCACATTGCCAACCCCAAACGGGGATGGGACAGTGGGGGCAAAGGTCTTGGCCTCGGAGCCTGCGGGGATCACAGTTCCCCCTGACTCCAGGGGCAACGCCATGGGTAATACAACCTGGGCCAGCCGTGCCGTTTTGTTAAGGCACGGCGTTACGGCCACTAGGAACTTCACCTTGCCCAACAGTTCGGCCCCGCGAGGATCCGCAGCCGGGTCGTGCCCTACAACGAGCAAGTTGGATGGGCAACCATCCGGAGGGCCAGGGGGGAAGCCAAGCCCTAGGAGCCCCCTTAAATTGACGTTACTGCGGGGCGTCACAATGGAAAGCCTGGGCTGAAGGCGGGCAAGCTCCTCAATTACGGCGAATGTGCGGTCGGTCGCCCAGGCCTCCTCGAACACAAGCACGGGACGAGTGGCTTCCTTCAAAAATCCTTCCAACTTTTTACGGCCCCGGGCCGTCCAAGGCACTTCCTCAACCTTATCCAATCCGCGAAAAACAGAGAAAACACGAACACCCCGCTCCTTAGCCCGCCGGAGACGGACTCCCAAGATGAAGCCCTCGTAGCGTGAACGGGGACCCACCGCTATCACAAGGTCTGCCTCATCCAGGGCCGAGACGGGAGCGAGTTGCCCTGTGGGAAGGCTCCGATCTATCGCCAACCCCATGCCCTTCGTAGCCCCTGTCGCTTGAGCTAATCGCGCCCATAGTTGGGCCTCCTCCTGGGATACCGAGCCATCTAGCCACAGGCCAACGTTCCCTTTCCCAAGACGCGCGGCAACAAGTTTCAGCGCTTCCTCCCAGTCCGTGGCCCGAAGGCGGCCGTCCCTGCGAACCAATGGACGAGTTACCCGGTCCCGACCGAAAAGAACCTGCCAACCATAACGCCCCTTAGCACAGAGAATCTCCCCTTCTTTAGCCACCACCCGCAGGAAGTGCCCGGCCAAAGACTCAACCTGGATCGGACACAAGAGATCACACAAGGTACAGGTGGACTCCTGGCGCGTGGAGAGAACGGGGGTTTGCTTAGCTAGCGCCCGGCGATCCTCCAAAGCCCCGGTGGGACAGGCATCAACGCAGGCCCCACAGGAGACACAGTCCGAGTGCTGCCAAGCACTGTTAAATGGAGCCTGCACCTCGGTATGGAAGCCTCTCTTTACGAAGTCGATGGCATGTATCCCACAGAGATCGGAACACACCCGCACACAGCGACCACAGAGAATACATTTCCCCGGGTCCCTTACGATGAAGGGATGCCGCCGGTCAGGCAAGCTCTTGCGGACCTCCCCTTCATACCGATCCTGTTGAGCTTTGGCGGAAGAAGCGAAATCGCGGAGGAGACACGAGAAAGCCGCCTGACAACCACATTCCAGGCAGCGGCTCGCCTCGGTCCGGGCTTGTTTTCTGGTAAATGTGCTCTCGTAGGGGCTAAAGTCCAGTACCCGCTTCTGGGGGGCGCGTATCTTGGGCTGAACGGGCGGGAACGGCTCAACCTCCCCTAGATCCTCACGTTGTACATCCTTTTTCTCATGGACATAAGGTTCCGGAACTTTTGGCTCCAGCCCCCGCAGGAAACGATCGATAGCCAAAGCGCTCCTGCGTCCAGCTGCAATGGCTTCCACTGCAATCCCTGGCCCGGTTACGAGGTCACCACCGGCGAACACCTTCGGGCGAGTGGTCTGGCCTGTTTCCTGATCAGCGGAAAGAACCCCACCTCTCCCTAGCTCGAAACCCTCCTCGGCCAGAAAAGAGGCATCCGGGACCTGACCGACGGCCACGATAGCAGCTTGAGCAGGAACGAGGAATTCGGAGTCAGGAATTGGAACCGGTCTCCTTCGCCCAGAGGAGTCAGGCTCGCCAAGCTCCATCCGGACACACTGAACCCCTTGGAGCCATTTCCCGGCGGGGAGGAAGGCCACAGGTTGCGTGAGGAATTCAAAGCGCACACCCTCTTCCTCAGCCTCCTTCACCTCTTGAGGGTCGGCTGGCATCTCCTCCCGCCCACGCCGATAAAGCACTGTTACCTCTGCCCCAAGCCTGCGGGCGGTACGTGCGGCGTCAACCGCTGTGTTCCCCCCACCGATAACTACAACTCGAGAAGGCAAAGCTGGGGTACCCCCTGTTTTGACCTCCCGAAGGAACTCGATCCCCATCCAGACCGCTTGGTGCTCCTCGCCCGGAATCCTAAGGCGTCTGGACTTCCAAGCCCCTAGCCCCAAGAAAACGGCGTGGAAATCACGTTCAAGTTCGGAAACGGTGATATCCCGCCCCAACTGTACCCCGGTGCGAAACTCGATTCCCATTCGTGCTAGGACAGCGACCTCGCGATCGAGGACCTCATCGGGAAGGCGGAAAGCGGGGATACCGTAACGGAGCATGCCCCCCAGCTTCTCCTGCGCCTCGAACACCACAACCTCATGTCCCAACCGGCGCAAAAAATAGGCGCAAGAAAGCCCAGCCGGCCCTCCCCCGACGACAGCAACCCGGAATCCGGTTTCCCGGCCAACCGGCGGGACATAATCCAAACCCAGATCCGCGAGGAAACGCTTTATCCGCCGGATCTGAACGGGCGAGTCTACGAGACCCCTGCGACAGGCCTCCTCACAGGGGGCTGGGCAGATCCTACCAAGCGTGGCAGGGAGGGGGAGCTTTTCGTACAAGAGCTTTAAAGCTTCAAGGTAAAGGCCGTTCGCTGTAAGCCCCACATAGCCTTGGCAATCGGTGTGAGCAGGGCAAGCCAGTTGGCAAGGGGCAATACAATCACCCCAATGGGCACTGAGGAGGAGCTCCAAGGCAGTCCTGCGCACCTCCTCAGCGCGCTCGCTCCGGGTGAGTACCACCATCCCTTCCGCGACGGGAGTGGAACAGGCCTTGACGACTCCCCTGCCTTCCACCTCCACCGCGCATACCCCACAAGAGTCGAACGGGGCAAGACGAGGCTCGGCACACAACGCGGGAATCTCGATGCCCGCCCTCCTCGCCACGTTGAGGATGGTCTCCCCAGGCTTCGCCTCGACTTCTTTCCCGTCAATCGTAAGCTTCATCGGCGTCCCTTTCTATTCGACCCGGACCGCGCCAAACGGACACACCTCTCGGCAGCGGCCACACCGGATACAAGCTTCCTGTTGGATAACCTGGAATGGACCGTCCCCTTGGGAGATCGCTCCCACCGGACAAGCTTTAGCGCAAAGCTTACAGTTACGGCAGGCTTCCGGATCGATAGAGTAGCGAAGAAGTGCCCTACAAACCCCGGCTGGACAGCGCTTTTCGCGGATGTGAGCCTCATACTCATCCTGAAAATAGCGGGTGGTTGTGAGAACAGGGTTAGGGGCGGTTTGTCCCAGTCCACACAGCGAATTCGTTTTTACCTTGTAGCCGAGATCAATGAGCTTGTCCAAATCCCCTGGTTTTCCCTCCCCTTTCACAATGCGGGTGAGGATCTCGAGCATCCTCTTCGTCCCGATTCGGCAGAAAGTGCACTTTCCACAGGATTCTTTTTGGATGAAGTCCAGGAAGAATCTAGCCACCTCTACCATGCAGGTGGCCTCATCCATAACGATGAGGCCACCTGAACCCATAATGGCACCGGTTTGGGTGATCGATTCGTAGTCCACCGGGGTATGGGCTAGGGAAGCTGGCACACATCCCCCTGAAGGGCCCCCAATTTGAACGGCCTTAAACTCCTTGTCATCGGGGATCCCCCCACCCACATCGAATACGAGCTCTTCCAAGGTCATGCCCATGGGGATCTCCACCAGGCCGGAATGGCGGACCTTCCCGGCCAAGGCGAAGACCTTGGTGCCCTTGCTCTTTTCCGTTCCATAGCGAGCGAAGGCCTCAGCGCCATTGCGAATGATCCAGGGAACGTTGGCCAAGGTTTCAACGTTATTGATAACCGTGGGATGTCCCCAGAGGCCAGATTGGGCCGGGTAAGGGGGACGACGGCGGGGCATCCCCCTTCGCCCTTCTATAGAGGCGATCAAAGCCGTTTCCTCACCACACACGAACGCCCCGGCCCCCTCTTTCACCATGATCTCGAAGGAAAATGGAGTGCCTAGAATTCGCTTTCCCAAAAAGCCGGCCTTTCGCGCAGCGGCAATCGCCTCTTTCACCCTTCTTACCGCTAGGGGATACTCAGCCCGCACGTACACAATTCCAAAGCGGGCACCGATCGCGTAGCCGGCGATGGTCATGCCCTCGAGCACCCGATGGGGATCCCCTTCAAGGACGCTACGGTCCATGAAAGCTCCGGGATCCCCCTCGTCGGCGTTACACACTATGAACTTCACGGGGTCAGGCTCTTGAGCAGCAAACGACCATTTCATTCCAGTGGGGAAGCCCGCGCCACCTCGGCCACGCAACCCCGACTGCTGGATCTCAACAATTACCTCTTGAGGAGTCATCTCCTGAATCGCACGGCGCAGGGCCTCATATCCTCCCCGTTCCCGATATTCCTCAACGGAAGTTGGTGCGATCTGACCGCAGTTCTCGAGGACAATGCGGACTTGACGTTTGAAGAAACCGTCATCAGGGGCAAGGAAATCCTCGAGCGGGGTTCCCCCTTTCACGTGCTCCTCAGCTATACGTTTGGCCAGAGCCGCATCGACCCGCTTGTATAGGAAACGCTCACCGGAATCTGTTATTACGGCCACCAGAGGCTCGTTGTAGCACATCCCTAGGCACCCCACCGGCTTGACGACAACCTTAGAGCCCAGGATTTTACGAAATTGGTTGAAGACAGCCTCAGCACCGGCAGCAATGCCGCAGGAGGCTAACCCCACTTGAACCTCAGTTACCTTCACGTCTTTCCTTTCCGGTACTCAGCGAGCACCTTGTCCACTGCGCGAGGGGTAAGCCGGCCATAGGTTTCCTCGTCCACCATCATCACCGGGGCCAGGCTACAACAGCCTAAGCACCGCACCACCTCCAGTGTGAATAGGCCGTCTGGGGTGGTTTCCCCCTCCTCGACACCCAGACGCTCCTTCAAGTGGTTGAGGATGGCATCGGCGCCCAGGACATGACACGCCGTGCCCTGGCAGAGGCGGATGAGGTGCTTCCCCCGGGGACGAAGGCGGAACTGAGCGTAGAAGGTAGCCACCCCATAGACCTGACTCAGAGGCGTCCGCGTGTACCGGGCAACAGCGCGTACCGCCTCTGGGGGGATATAACCATAACGTTCCTGAAAAGCCTGAAGCAAAGGGATGACGCTTTCCGGGACAGGGGGATGCTTTTGCAGAATCTGTTTCCACTGAGGTTTTTCCTTCTTTGCCTTAAGTGCACGCTTTGCCATCTGCTTCCTTTCGATTGAAAGAACCGTGGCTTAAGGTATGCCCCCTGTTAACCATATACTCCACGAAGAATGTTACGGCAGCTTAAACGGCATTTCAATGAGCAGCAGCGACGGGCCCTCAAGGCCAAACCCGCGTAGAATAAGGCTATGGCTTATCTCTACCTTGAGCGGGATGGCAAGGTCTACACGGTGAGTCGAAACGGGCGACTGGACCTCCCCCGGGAAGGGGACCCGATTCCCTTCACCTACCGGATCCTTCACCGCCTTCCCTGGGGGGACGAGGGAGTGATGTTTGGGGTACCGGAGCTTGCCCGGCATCCCCATGAGTGGGTGGGCAAGGACGAGATCCCCGAGCGGGAGGATGTCTCCCCAGTGCTGCGGGAGGCGGTGCACCGCTCCCTGCCGCGGGCGGTGGCGGAGGGGATCGTGGAGGAAGAGGGCAGGATCCTGCTGGTGCGGGCAAGCCGCGGACTCACCAAGGGCCTTTGGTCCTTGCCCGGAGGGTTCCTAATGTTTGGAGAGTCCCCGGAACTTGCGGTAAAGCGTGAGGTTGAGGAGGAACTGGGCACCCCTTGCCGGGTGGGAAGGCTCCTTGGAGTACGGTCCAAGGTGGGGGAGCACACCGGCCTTCACTGGCTTATGTTCTTCTACGAAGTTCAACTTGCAGGGGAACCAAAGCCGGATCCGGACGAGATCGCGGAAGCACGCTTCTTTCCAAAAAAAGAGGCGGCCGATCGCCTATGTGATAAGACGATGGCCGCCTTCCTGCGTACCCTACCCAGTTAAGGGGTCCCCAAAAAGTCGAAAGACTTTTTGGGGTTGATTTAGAGAAGATCCATCCCCACGCTGATCAGGAAGTCCTGGGTCCAGCCCGGGGCCTCGGCCACTTTGGAGAACGTCACCTGAAGGGAAAGGTCAGTCTTCCCCAGGTTGAACGCCAGCTGGAACGAAGCCGATTGATCCCCGGCCGGTACCTGACCTTTCGGCTTGACTTGCCGGAGGGAATACTCCGCGGTAAACGAGGTCGTGTCGGTGAGCTGATAGTCGTATGAGGCGGATAGGGTGAGGGTGTGCTGCTCCATGATCTGATAGGGGCCGGATAGGCTCGCCCGGACGAGGAACTGGGAGCCTGGCTCCGGCGCTAGGGCTCCATCGGCTGAAAGCGTAAGCAGGAAGTCCCGCGCCCCGCCTTGAGGATCAAGGAGCTCATAACCCAAACCAATCTGCACAGCATAACCACAGTAGCGTTCTTTCCCCGTCTCCTTGATGATATCCTCAATGGCGAGGAGGGCCTTGGCGTCGAGCGTGGCGCCGGTTTCCTCTTCGATCTTGGCCTCGATCTCGGAGATGAGGTCTGTGAGGTCGGCGAACTCGGCCATCCTTCCGATCTCCTCGGCGATGGAAAGGATGGTGGCGTCGCTCAGGGAGGCCGTTATCGCCCCCAGGGAAAGGAGCTTGGCCTCAATGCGGTAGGCCTTGGCCATGGGGGTCACATCGGTGAAATGTCCATAACCAAGCCCGGCGCGCACCTCCACCCCTGGCTGGGGAAATCCCGAGGCCCAAGACGACTCAAGGCCGCCGAATGCGAAGTAGGGGAGCCCCTCAGCGAAGTACCTACGTACGGTCCCGGATGCCTGCCCAGCTATCCCGCCGAAGCCCAGTCCAACCAAGCTCAACTCCCCGGCCCCGCCAAACGCATACCCAAGCGAGGGGGAGTCCTTAAGCAGGTTGTAATCCACAAGCAGACGCCCGGAGCTGATATCGAGCTCAGCGGTGGCTGGGTCATCATAGTGACGATAGTAGAAAGACACGTCCAAGTCCTGAACGAAGGTCTCAGGGGTCTTGTAGCCACAGAGGTTTTGAGCAAACCCCAGCCCAAAAAACGTAGCGCAAAATGCTACCGCGACGACCAGCTTCTTCATAAGCATCACCTCGCGGGCATTTTACTCCTAAATCACTCCTTCCGAAACCCCTTTCACCAGTGCCCAAGTCTCCGCTTCCCTTGCTGAGCCCGATCGTGCCAACCCAGCTGCAAGACGCCCTCTCCGAACTTCGACTGCAACTCCCAGGCGACCTCGGCGAGCCTTTCGTCGGCGAACAGGTGCAGCGGTCGGAAGCTCGCGGGGGTAAGTCCGGCCACGCCCACCCCCAAAAGCCGTACCCC
>JAGGRX010000082.1 GCA_021159405.1 Candidatus Bipolaricaulota bacterium
GCCCGGGGGCTGCACGGGTCGGTGGGGGAGCTGCCCGCCGGCTTCAAGCTGGCCACCCTCATCGCTTTGGGGGACGAGCCCTTCTCCGCCCTGCGGGCGCTGGGCCGGCTCCTCCGGTCGCGGGGGGAGCCCCCGAGGCCGGAGGATCACCCGCTTCTCACCCGCCTTGGCTGGTGGAACGCCTACGGGGGCTATTACACCGAGCTTTTGCGTCCCTTGAACGCGGAGGGGCTGGCACGGGTGGTCTCCACCCTTAAGGCCTCCGGGATCCCCCTGGGGTATCTGGGCCTTGACCTCTGGTACCCCTACGAGACCATCGGGAAGGCCCTGCGCTATCGGGCCGACCCCAGGAAGTACCCGGAGGGGCTCCGGGCCCTGCGGGCCAGGTGGGGCATCCCCTACGTGCTGCACCTCTCTGCTCTCTCGGAGCGGAACGAGTACGGGGCCCGGGGCGGCGACCCGGAGGTCTACCGGGCCATCGCCGAGGACCTCCTGGAGGAAGGGGGGATCGCGGCCTGGCACGATTGGCTCCGGACCCAGCAGCACTTGACCCCTGAGCTTCGGGCGGACCCGGAGGCGGCCGAGAGATGGTTCTCCGGGCTGGCCAGGGCGTTCTCCGAGGCCGGCCTTCCCCTGCTTCTGTGCATGCACACCATGGGGATGGTCCTTGCCTCCACCCGCCATGGGAACGTGATCTCCGCCCGCAGCCACACCGATTTCCTGTTCTCCCTGCGGGAGGCCCTCGCGGAGGCCGCCCGGCGTGGCCATGGGGAGATGCTCGAGGCCTGGACCCCACCCGGGAAGTTGCGGGCCCAGAACCTCCTCATGGGAGCGGTGCTTTCCGCTTTCGGGCTTGCCCCGTTCCACGACCTGTTCCTGTCACGGGAGCATCCCGGGTTGGGGGGCGACCGCCCCTGGGAGGACGCTGTCCTCCGGGCCCTGTCCTGCGGCCCGGTGGGGATCGGCGACGCCCCCGGGCTGACGGACGCCGGGCTGGTGGGGCGGCTGCTTTTGAACGGGGTGTTGGTCCGGCCGGACGCCCCGCCACGGCCGTACCTCCCGAGCCTGAAGGGGGACGTACACCTGTACTGGACGGAGCGGCGTGCCCAGGGGCTCACCTGGTATTACCTCCTGGCGCTGAACACCACCGAGGAGGAACGCCCGTTCAAGCTGTCCCTCCCGTTCGACCCAGGGGAGCATTGTGCCTGGGACGGCTACACCGGCCGGCCGGTGGACGAGCTTGTCGGAGTGCTCCCTCCGGGGGGACTGGCCTACTTCGTGCTCGCCCCGGAGGTGGGCGGGATCTCCCCGCTGGGCTACCAGGGGAAGCTGGTCCCCGCCCCCCACCGGGGTTTCGCCGCCGAGCGCGACGGCAAAGGGATCAGGATATGGTCGGATGGGACCCCCATCCTGGTGCGGGGGAAGGCCCTCTCCGCCCAGGGAGAGAGTGGCAGTCCGGTGGAGCTGGGAAGAGGGAACGGGCTTTGGACCGTGGCCCCAAGGCGGGGTCAGGGATGGATCCGGATAGTCGGGAGGTGATCCAGTTGCGCAAGGTAATTCCAGCCTTTCTTTTGGGCGCCCTCCTTATTGGAGGACTGGCCTGGGCCAAGGGCCCGCTCAACTTAGCCATCATCTGGCATCAGCACCAACCACTTTATTGGAACCGCCTCACCGGGGAATACGAGCTCCCCTGGGTCAGGGTACATGGGGTCCAGGAGTACATCGATTCCCCCAGCATCTTGACGGAATTTCCGGGGATCCACGTGACCTACAACCTCCAGCCCAGCCTGCTTTGGCAGCTTTTGGACTATGTAGAGATCACCGAGGAGGAGCGGGCCCGGGGCGGGCTTTATCAGTACATCGGGGCGGTGGACAACCACCTCAAGTGGATATGGAAGCTTATCGCCGACCCGAGGTCCCTGACCCCGGAGGAGCGGGCCAAGATGCAACAGCAATTCTTCTGGATCAACGGCTACATGTTCGACGACGATGCCAACGATCCCTACTATGATCCCCGCTACGCGAGCCTCAATGCCATCAAGGACACCCGCGACCTCACCGACCAGGAACTGCTGGATGCCGGCGGCCTCTTCCTCCTGTGGCAGATCTCGCCCGAGCTCCATGAGGCTTTGGGAATCGCAGACCTGAGGGGCAAGGCCGGGTTCACGAAGGACGACATCGTTCGGCTCATCCAGGCCCAGCACGCGGTGCTCTCCCAAGTGGTGGACGCCTATCGCAGCGCGCTGGCCGCAGGGAGCGAGCTCATCACCAGCCCGTTCTATCACCCCATCCTCCCCTTGCTTGCCGAGCGGGGTTGGGACGAGGACATCAAGGGACAGCTCTCGCTTGCGCAAAAGCAGCACCAGAGTCTATTCGGCACCCCCGCCCAAGGCGTTTGGCCGCCGGAGCAGGCGGTCTCAGGGCGGGCCGTGGCGCTCCTGGCCGAGGCCGGGTTCTCCTGGACGGTGACGGATGACGGGATCCTGGCCCAGGCCCTGGGACATACACCCTCCCGGGCTGAACTCACTACCCCCTATACGTTCGATGGGATCACGGTGCTGTTCCGGGACCACGGTCTCTCCGACAAGATCGGCTTTTCTTACGGAAACAAACCCACCCAGGTGGCGGTGGCGGACTTCATGGAGGAGCTCCGCCGCTACTGGGAGGCCTTGCCTGCCCCCGAGGAGCACCTGCTGGTGGTGGCCCTGGACGGGGAGAACTGGATGTTCATGGCCGGCTACCCCAACAACGGCCGGAACTTCCTTAGGGCGCTCTATCGGGCATTGTCCGAGGCGAATTGGGTGCGGACCGTAACCCCGGCCGAGTTTTTGGCAGAGCACCCAGCCACCACCGGGCTTGCGGACATCCCCACCGGCTCCTGGGGCGGGGACCTCTCCACCTGGGCTGGGGAGCCGGAGGAGGACGAGGCCTGGGCCCGCCTCGCGGCTGCCCGGGAGGCGGTGTTCTCGGCAGGGGCCCCCGAGGCCGCCCTGGAGGCGCTGTACGCCGCCGAAGGCTCGGATTGGTTCTGGTGGTACGGGACCGATCAGGACTCCGGCACGGACGACCTGTTCGACTGGCTGTTCAAGATGCACCTCGTGGCCGCCTATCGGGCCGCCGGGGTCCCGGAGGACCGGATCCCCCAAGCCCTGTTCCTCAGGCTCGTGATCCCGACGGTGGAGAGCCTGGGTGAGGTGAGCCCCACGCTGGACGGGGTGATCGGGCCGGATGAGTGGGACCAGGCGACGCACTACACCGGGGAGGGGGCGCTGAGGGAGGTTTGGATAGGCTACTCCGAAAACACCCTGTACGTGGCGGCCCGGCTGGATCGCCCCGCCAGGGATCTGGTGGGAGAGGAGCTGGTGCTGGCACTGTATGCCTCGGGGAAGCCGGGGAGTCCGGCCAATATCGTGACCCACCACGCCGGGGTCCAGTTGGGCTTCACCCTGGCCTCGTCCGTGGAGCTGAACTTCGCCAAGCTGCGCCAGGATGGGGCTGGATACGTGTTCCGCTACGACGCCACCCCAAGCGGGGGCTGGCGGCTCGCCTCCCCCATTCGGACGCTCCTCTTTCGCAAGGCCAAGGCCGACGAGGTCGTGGAGTTTCAGCTCCCCTTCGAGGAGCTGGGGATAGAGCCCGGCAAGTCCGTCGAGCTTTCCCTGGTGCTGGAGCGGGCCGGGGAATTCCTGGGGCGGCTCCCAGCCCGGCCGCTTCTGGCCAAGGTCCCCCAACTCGTCAAGGGGGTTCAGATCTTCGCCATGGATGACCCGGCCGGCGATGACCATGGCCCGGGTGGATACGTGTACCCCACCAACAATGTGTTCTCGGAACCGGGGATATTCGATCTGGTCCGCTACGCCGTCTACGATGCCGACAACTCCTGGCAGCTTGTATTTGACTTTGCGGCGCTTCCCAACCCCTGGAACGGCCCCCAGGGCTTCTCCCATCCGCTGATCCTCCTGTTCCTGGACGTGGCCGACGGTGGCCTGGCGGAGCTTCCGGAGGAGGCGGCCGCCGCCCAAGTGGCCTTCGACCCCGAGCACCCCTGGGATGTGTTCGTACGGGTGGCCGGATGGCCGGCCTATGGCCGGCACCTGTGGACCGCAGGCGGCCAGGGTCCATACCTGGTGGGGGTGGCCGCCGACCCGAAGCGAAACCGGGTGCTGGTGTCCATCCCCAAGGAGATCGTCCCCGAGATCCGCGGCTTCCACTACGTGCTCATCGCCTCCCAAGACGGCTACGGCAAGGACTACGTCCGGGCCATCGGCAAAACCCCAGGGGAGTGGGTTGGCGGAGGTTGTCCCGACCCCATGTGGGCACCGCAGATCTACGACTATCTGGCCCCGGAGGGGACGAGCCAGGAAGAGCTCCTTGCGGCCTATGACCCGGCCACGGGCAAATACGCCGTGCTGTCGCCGGTGGAAGTGCGATGACGGGGAGGTGAGAGAGGGGCGGGAAGCGTCTTCGTCAGTGGCAAAGTAGCACAACCAAACGGGAGGTGGAGTGTATGCGAAAGCTAGGGATTCTAATGCTGGCAGTGTTGTTGATGGGCGTATTGGGCCTGGCCGCCGAGCCGGGGAAGATCATCATCTGGGCGGACGACACCCGGGCCCCGGTGTTCGAAGAGATCGGGGCCGCCTATACCGAGGCCACCGGGATCCCGGTGGAGGTGGTGGAGGTTGGCTTTAACGACATCCGGGGCCAGTTCACCTCCGCCGCCCCCACCGGTGAAGGGCCGGACATCATCATCGGGGCCCATGACTGGGTAGGGGAGCTGGCGGCAAACGGGCTGCTGCAGGAGATCGCACTGCCGGAGGACCTGGCGGCCAAGTTCGATCAGGTGGCCCTGGAGGCCTTCACCTACGGTGCTTTGTACGGGCTCCCCTATGCCCGAGAGGGAGTGGCCCTGGTGTACAACAAGGCGTTGGTGCCGGAGCCCCCGGCCACGTATGAGGACCTGTTGGCCATTGCCCGCGCCCTCACCGACCCCACGCTGCCCCAGTACGGCTTCGCCGTGCAGAACCCGAACCCGTACCACGAGTTTCCGTTCCTGTCAGCCCTGGGCGGCTACATCTTCGGCTACGACGAGGAGGGCAAGCTCAACCCCTGTGACGTGGGCCTGGATTCCCCTGGAGCCATCGTGGGGGCGGAACTCCTGGACGAGCTGTTCGAGGAGGGCCTGTTGGCAGCCGACCTCAGCTGGGATACCTGGACGAGCCTGTTCGCCGAGGGCCGGATCGGCATGGTCATCACCGGCCCCTGGGCCATCGGCATAGCCAGGGACGCCGGGATCGACGTGGGGGTTGCCCCCCTGCCCACCATCGCCGGGCATCGCCCCAAGCCGTTCGTGGGGGTGCAGGGGGTGATGGTGTCAGCCTTCTCCCCCAACCTGCCGCTGGTGGAAGACTTCCTATTCAACTACTTCGCCACCAAGGACACCATGCTGGCCATGTACGAGCGGGATCCCCGTATCCCGGCCTTCATCCCGGCCTACCAGGAAGTCGCCAGCGACCCAATCCTCAAGGGGTTCGCCGAGTCCATCGCGGAGGGTGTCCCCATGCCCAACATCCCGGAGATGTCCGCGGTATGGGGAGCTTGGTCGGACGCCATGGCCGCCATCGGCAGTCAAGACCTGGAGCCTGCCGAGGCCCTGCATCAGGCCGCAGAGAACATCCGCGAGACCCTAGGCTGTAAGTGAGGCTGGCGGGGCGGGGCCCTGGGCCCCGCCCCCCTTTGATCCGTGCGCCACGTCAGGCTGGGGACTATGGGAACCCTTCTGCTCAAGGTGCTGGTCCTGAGCGCCTTGGACGCCGGGGCGGTTTACTTCTCGGTGCTCCTGGCCTGGGAGGGGGACTGGACGGTCTTGCTGCTCGTGGTGCTGGGCACCGCTGGGATCAACTACCTCGTCCTGTCCCGGAAGGCGTATCCACTCCGCTACCTGGCCCCAGGACTGGTGTTCCTGATCCTGATGGTGGTCATACCGGTGGCCTACAACGTGTACATCTCGTTCACCAACTACTCCACCGGCCACATCCTTACCAAAGACCAGGTCATTAAGGTGCTTACGGAACGGGAGTACCAACCTTCCCCCCCGGTCCGGTACCCCTTCTACGGGTTCGGCACCCGGGAGGAGCTACACGGCATCCTGATCCTCACCGACTCCGGGCCGCTGTTCTTCCGCCCGGATGGAACTCAGGAATCCATCGAGACCCATGAGGTGCTGGATGAAGACGGCGACGGGATCCCCGAGGCCTTGGACGGTCACCCCCGTCTCAGCTCCCGAGAGATCTTGGCCCACTACTCCGTCCTGCAAAAACTGCGCATCCCCTGGCAGGAGGGCTGGCTGAGGCTGGCTTCCTTGACCCAGTTCGGCTATTTCCTGCCTCAATACCGCTATGAACCGGAACGGGATGCCCTCGTGGACCAACGCACCGGCAAAGTCTACCATGCCGGACCGGGCAGGTTCGTGGCCGAGGACGGGGAGGGATTGGATCCCGGCTGGTCCACCTGGGTGGGCTTGGCCAATTACATCCGGTTCTTCCGGGACCCGCTCTACCACCGGGCGTTCGGTCGGGTGTTCCTGTGGAACGTGGAGTGGGCGGTGTTCAGCGTGGTGCTCAGCTTCGCGCTGGGGTTGGCGCTGGCCATCCTGCTCAACGACCGGGGGCTCAGGCTGCGCAAGCTGTATCGGTCCCTCCTCATCGTCCCCTATGCCCTACCCGCTTTCATATCCGTCCTGATCTGGAAAGGTTTTTTCAACACGGAGGTAGGGCTTTTCAACCAGCTACTGGGTAGCCACTTCGGGATAAGGGTGCCTTGGCTAGCCGACGTATTTTGGGCCCGGTTTTCCCTCATTCTCACCAACGTCTGGCTCACCTATCCCTACATGATGCTGGTGTCGCTCGGGGCGCTCCAATCCATCCCCGGGGAGTTGTATGAGGCGGCGGCCATCGATGGCGCGGGCCCTTGGAAGAGATTTACGTCCATCACCTTCCCGCTCATCATGATCTCCATCGCCCCACTCCTTATCGGCTCATTTGCGTTCACCTTCAACAACTTCACCATCATCTGGCTCATGACTGAGGGGAACCCAGTGGTGGAGATCGGCTCCCGGGCTGGGGCCACCGACATCCTGCTCTCGTATGCCTATAAGCTGGCCTTCCAGGGGGCGCGGGGGAACGAGTACGCCATGGCCGCCGCTCTGGGGGTGATCATCTTCCTCATCGTAGCCCTGATCTCCGGGATCAGCTTCACCCGCACCCGGGCGCTGGAGGAGGTGTCTCGTGGCCTATAAGAGGCGATCTTGGTGGGCACGGGCGTTTTTGCGGAACTTCCTCGCCTGGCTGGCGATCGCCTTTGCCCTGTTCCCGGCGGCGTTCGTGCTGGGCACCTCCTTCAACCCGGTGAACAGCCTTAGCGCCACCCGGATCATCCCCCGTCATCCATCGCTTTCCAACTACGTGCGGCTTTTCTCGGAGACCTCGTTCGCCGCATGGTTCCTCAATACGGTGAAGATCGCTGGGATCAGCGCCATCTTGAGCGTGTTCTTCTGCGCTTTGGGGGCTTATGCCTTTTCGAGGTTCCGGTTCCGGGGGCGCAGGGCCGGGCTTCTGATGCTGCTTTTGGTGCAGACATTCCCCCAGTCCCTGGCCATGGTGGCCATCTATCGCATCCTGCTCAAGATCGGCCATTACCTCCCCTGGGCGGGCCTAGGTACCCATCCCGGGCTGATCCTGGTATATCTCGGCGGCTCCATCGGGTTCAACACCTGGTTCATGAAGGGGTACTTCGACACCATCCCCCGGTCCTTAGAGGAATCTGCCCTGGTGGACGGAGCTACCCATTTCCAGGCCTTCTGGCGGATCATCCTCCCCTTGGCCCGGCCCATCCTGGCAGTGGTGTTCGTGATCCAGTTCATCACCTTCTACTCGGAGTACTTGATCGCCAGTTTTGTGCTCAAGGGGGACAAGTCCTACACCTTGGCCCTGGGGCTTTACTATTTGATCAACGAGCATTACCGGGATCGGTGGGGTATCTTTGCCGCCGGGGCGGTGATCGGGGCCGGTTTGGTCCTGCTTATCTTCTACGCCCTCCAGTCCCAGATCGTCTCCGGGCTCACCGGCGGCGCGGTCAAGGAATGAGGCCGCCGGAGTGGGTCAGGGACGCCGTCTTCTACCAGATCTTCCCCGATCGGTTCCGGAACGGGGACGTTTCCAATGATCCGCCCGGGACCCGGCCCTGGGGAGGGCTGCCGGATCGAAAGAGCACCTTCGGGGGCGATCTAAACGGAATCCTGGAAAAGCTTGATTACCTGGAGGACCTGGGCGTGACCGCCCTGTACCTCACCCCGATCTTCAAAGCCCCCTCCAACCACAAGTACGACACTGAGGACTACTTCCAGGTGGACCCCGCCTTCGGGGGAAATGAGGCGCTGCGGGCCCTGATCTCGGCCCTGCACCGCCGCGGCATGCGGATCGTCCTAGACGGGGTCTTCAACCACTGCGGGGACCGGCACCCCTTCTTCCGGGACGTGTGCGCGCGGGGCAAGGCTTCCCCTTATTGGGACTGGTTCACCATCTGGGGGGACCGCGTCTCCCGAGATCCCGAGCCCAACTATGCCTGTTGGGCCGGCGTCCCCACAATGCCCGAGTGGAACCACAAAAACCCGAAGGTGCGCGAGTATCTCCTATCGGTGGTGCGCCACTGGCTTTCGGAGTACCAGATCGACGGCTGGCGTCTGGATACGGTGGAGTACCTGCCCCCGGACTTCGTCCGGGAGGTCTACCGCCTGGTAAAGGAAGAACGCGGGGATGCCTATGTCCTGGGCGAGGTTATGGGCGTTGCCGCCTCCTGGTTCAAGCTCGGGGCGCTTGATGGGGTGATGAACTATCGGCTCCGGGACGGGATCGTGGCCTTTTTCGCCCGGGGGGAGTGGTCGGCCGAGGAGTTCGCCCGCCACATCTACGCGGTCCGGCGAAGCTACCCACCCGAGGCCAACTACGCCATGTATAACCTGGCGAGCTCCCACGATGTGCCCCGACTTCTTACCCTGTGTCACGGCGATCGCCGGCGATTTCTTTTGGCCTACGCCTTCCTGTTCTCCTACATCGGGGCGCCGGCGATCTATTACGGGGACGAGGTGGGCCTTACCGGAGGAGAAGACCCGGACTGCCGCAGGTGTTTTCCCTGGGAAGAGGCGCGCTGGGACCGTGCCCTCCTTGAGACCTTCCGCCGGCTCGCCCATATCCGGCACGGCTCTCCGGCACTGAGACACGGGAGCTTCAAGCTTGTGGAGGCCCGGGGGCGGCTCCTTTCCTTCTTGCGTCTTTCAAAAGGGGAGAAGGTCTTCGTGGCCCTGAACGCTGGAGAACAGGATGCAAATGCAGCGCTCCCCTCCCCGGGCCCATGGAGGGACCTCTTCACCGGGGAAGAGATCAGCCGGAGGAGGATCCCGGTCCCCGCCTTGGGATTCAGGATCCTGCAAGCTTTTGGTAGAGCTTGAGGTACTCCCGGGCCGAGGTCTCCCAGGAGTGGTCCTCCCGCATGCCCCGCAACATGAGCCTCTTCCAGACCTCCGGGTCCCGCAGGTAGAGGTCCACCGCCCGGCGCAGGGCAGCCAGCATCGCCTCCGGGGTATATTCCTCGAACGTAAACCCGTTGCCCCCGCCTCTCTCTGGATCGTACTCCCGCACCGTGTCCGCGAGGCCCCCGGTGGCCCGCACCACCGGCACCGTCCCGTAGCGAAGGGAATACATCTGGTTCAGCCCGCAAGGCTCAAATCGTGACGGCATGAGGAAGATGTCCGAGGCGGCCTCGATCCTGTGAGCCCACTCCTCGGAGAAGGTGATCAACGCCGCAACCCGCTTTGGATGGCGTCCGGCGGCCTTCTCGAAGAAAGCCTCATAGCGCGGGTCCCCCGTCCCGAGGAGCACGAACTGGACCCCCAGGGCCATCATCCGGTCGAAGGCCTCCATCACGAGATCAAACCCCTTCTGCTCGGCGAGGCGGGAGATCATCCCCACCAAAGGGGCTCGGGGATCGGGCTCGAGGCCGAGCTCTACCTGCAGGCGCCGCTTGTTCTCCGCTTTACCGGAGGGGTCCTCGGCCGAGTAGTTTGCCCATAGGTATGGATCGGTCTCCGGGTCCCACACCGAGTAGTCCACTCCGTTCAGCACCCCCACCAAGTCCCCAGCCCGCGCTCGCAGGTACTCCTCCAAGCCCTCCCCTCTCTCCAGGATCTCCCGGGCGTAGGTGGGGCTCACGGTGGTGAGGAGGTCGGCGGCCAGTATCCCGCCCTTGAGCAGGTTCAACTTGCCCTTGTGCTTCAGCACCGAGGAGACCGACTCGGGCAGTCCCAAGGCCGTGCGCCGGGCCCAGGGGAACACGCCCTGATAGGCCAGGTTGTGGATGGTAAGCACCGTCTTGACCCTGGCCGGGCCGAACCCCGCCCGCACCAGCACCGGCACCAACGCGGTGTGCCAATCGTTCACGTGCAGGATATCCACCCCCAGCTCCCCGGCCAGGACTAGCGCCCCCCGGGAAAGCAAGGCAAACCGCTCCAGGGAGTCCGGGTAGTCCCCGCCGCCCTCGCCGTAGACCTGGTCCCGGTCGAAGTAGGGATCGTGGGCGATGAAGTACACCGGCACCTTCCCCCCGGGGAGTTCCCCCTTTAGGATCGGGCAGGTCTTCTCCTCCCCAGCAACGGGGACGGAAATGGAACCCACCGAAGATAGTCGGGTCTTCCCCTCCACCCCCCGGTACTTGGGCATGGCGATCGCCGCTTCCACCCCCAGGTCCGCCAGAGCCCGAGGCAGGGCTGCGGCCACGTCGGCCAGCCCCCCCACCTTGGCGAACGGGGCCACCTCGGCTGAAACGAAAAGCACCCTCATTTCCCCTCCTCCATTTTCACACTATCGTTCTTGCCAGGAAGCCCGTCAACCAGGGCCCTCGCCGAGGGGATGGCACGAAAACCCATACTTGATTTATCCCTTGCAAGTGGTACTATGGATGTGTAGGACCGTGCGAAGTGTGGCTCCGTAGGCTGTAGGGTTGTTCCCCATAGCGCAGCGGCAGGTGCATGTAGGCGGTCGAAAACAGCGAAAGGAGGGAACAACTCATGGCCATCGGTAAAGTTAAATGGTTCAACGACTCCAAGGGCTTCGGCTTCATCGAGCAAGAGAACGGTCCGGACGTGTTCGTCCACTTCTCGGCCATTTCCGTGCCTGGCTTCAAGTCCTTGCGTGAAGGACAGACCGTGGAGTTCGAGGCCGTCGAGGGCCCCAAGGGCCTGCAGGCGCAAAACGTCGTGCCTCGGTAAAGACTACATCTTAAATTGAACGAAAAGATCCCCTCGGCTGCGAGGGGATCTTTTTTGCCAGTTAAGCTTGGAGCACGGCGGAGCACACTTGCCCGATCGAGTCAGCCCTGCTTGCGCCAGGGCGGACCTCCCTTGAGCAAGCTAGCCTTGCCCTCCCCGGAGTTCTCCGATCTCCATGCTGACCTGGTAAAGCTCGAGGAGAAGGTACAATCGCTCGAACGCGAACTTCAGGCACTCCGGCATTGCGCGCCTCATAAGGATAACCCGGGAAATCGCCCGGGCTATGCCTTGGTCCTGCGCAAGGAGGAGGCCCCTTACAGTTTGTAACCGATCTTCCTGAGAAAGCTCTTGCGCTCTTGGATCTCGGCGTCGGACTCTACTCCTTTGGTCTTCACCCCATCGATCACCCCTAGGATCCCGCGGCCCTGGTCCGTCTCGGCGAGCACCACCTCCACCGGGTTGGCTGTGGCGCAGTAGATTTCGCACACCTCCGGCACCATCTTGATCGCGTTGAGCACGTTGATGGGGTAGCAGTTCCGCAAAAGAACGATGAAGGAATGGCCGGCGGAGAGCGCCTGGGCGTTTTTGCGGGCAAGTTCTGTGAGTTCAGGGTCGGTGCCGGACCAGCGCACCAGGGCCGGCCCGGAGGACTCACAGAACGCAAGGCCGAACTTGGCCCCCGGGACCTGGCTCGCGATTGTCTCGTGAATGTCCTCCACCGTCTTGATGAAGTGGGATTGGCCCAGGATAAGGTTCACATCATCGGGCTTTTCGATCCTCACCACCTTGAGCTCCATGACATCCCCTCCTTTCATCAGGTCCGACCAGCCGAGTCCACTCCCTGCGGAACCTGGGGAAGAAGCTGCCCTTGCTTCGGGCCAGGACCTCCCCATTTGAGTCCTCCACCGTGGCTTGGACGCAGAGGAAGCGCCCTTCCCGACCCGCCACCCAAGCCCGAATCTCAAGCGTCTTCCCCACCCTGGCCGGCCGCAGGAACTCCACCTCAAGGCTACGGGTAACGCAGAAGGCTTGCGCAGCCGCCGATGCGGCCCAGGTGGAGGCCTCATCGAGAAGGCTTACGAGGATCCCCCCGTGGACGATCCCTGGGTACCCGGCGTGCTCCTTTTGGGGCACGAAGGAAGCCCGCACCGTCCCGTCCTCGAGGACAAAGGAAAGCCCCAGCGTCAGGGGGTTTTCTCCCCGATCCCCACAGACGAAACAGCCCGGATGCCCCGGCAACTTCCAAGCGGCCATCGACACTACATCTTAACCGACGAGGCCACCCCAAGACCATTCCCAAGCCGCCCCCTTGACAGCCCAGCCCGAGCTCACTATAATGGGGTAACGTTTTCGGAAAACGATATACCGATGGGTGCACGGAGAAAGGTGACGATCAGGGAAGTGGCAGCCCGGGCCGGGGTGTCGGTGAGCACGGTTTCGCGGGTTTTGAACGGCCGGGATGCCCACCATATGCGCCCTGAGACCAAGGAGAGGGTCCTGCGGGCCATTGAGGAGCTCGAGTACACCCCGGTGAAGGCGGCCCGTTCCCTGCGCCGGCAGCGCACCCAGGTTATCGGGGTGTTGCTTCCTGACATCTCCAACCCGTTCTTCTCCCTCCTTGCCCGAGGGGTGGAATCCGTGGCCTTTGAGAAGGGCTATTCCATCCTGATTTGCGATTCCAACCACGATCCTCGGAAGGAGGCCGTGTACCTTTCAATGCTACTAGAGGAACGGGTGGAAGGTCTCGTCTTCATCCCCGTGGGGCGACCTGCGACTGATCTCATTCAACGGCTCCTTAACCATGGGGTCAAGATCGTGGTGGCCGACCGCCGCGTTGACGGACTTCCTAC
>JAGGRX010000157.1 GCA_021159405.1 Candidatus Bipolaricaulota bacterium
TCATCTCGTAGGCCACGGCGAAGGCGGCCCACCGGCCCCCGGCCTCGGCCCGGATGGCCCCGATGGTGGCCAGGCACGGCACGTAGATCAAAACGAACGCCATGAACGCAAAGGCCGAAACCGGCGTCATCGCCCCGGCCGGCGAGGATCAGTGGCGCATCCCGGACGCGGCTCACCGGGACGCCGAGCCAGTGGACCAGCACCGAATCCAACACGGCTAGCTCCTGCACTGCCTTTGCCCACCATATCGAAAGAGAATCTCAATTTCTTTTTTGATTCTAACGGGGGCTCCCCGCGCTGTCAAGACCCTTAGGGAAAATCAGGACCTGTACTTAACGGGGCTCTTCCAAGGGGGGATTTGGTCCTGCTTCGGTAAGGGCGTTTTGCCAAACTTTAAGGGGCGGAGGGAAGCTCGATGGACCAGCCGACCCCGGCCGGATAGAAACCGTCGCCCCAGGCCTCCTGAAATAGCCGGCGGGTCAAGTCCCCGGAGCAGTGGCAGGGGGCAACCCGGGCCACCCCGAGGGCGCGGAAGGCCTCAATTACGGTCCGAACGCGGGCCTCGGGCATCCCGGCCATGTGGAAGCCGCCCAGGACCAGGTGGACCTTTTCCTTTCCGATCTCTTTTGCCTTTTGCACCATCTGCACTATCCCGGGGTGGGCGCAGCCGGTGATCACCACCAGCCCCTCGGGGCTTTCCACCACCAATGCCTGTTCCTTGATCCAAGTCCCCAGCTCGCCGGTCGAGTAGACCCCCTCCCCGATCTCCATGGGGCCGTGCACCTCCACTACCCGGGCACCGGAGCCCCGCACCCGTTCCTTGAACTCTTTGGGGAAGGAGGCGGGAAGGTAAACGGTGACCGCATTGTTTTCCTCAAGGAGTCCGAACAGGCCTCCCACGTGGTCGCCGTGGATGTGGGAGAGGACCACCTTCTGGATCCGGCCCGGATCGATCCCCAAAGCCCGCATGTTGGAAAGGAGGATGTCGGCGCTTCCCCCGGTATCGAACAGGATCGTCTGCTCCCCCAGTTCCACGAGACAAGAAAAGCCCCAGGCCGTCCGTAGGCCCGGGCGGAAGGGGTAATTGTCATAAAGGATGGTGAGTATAAGGGGCAGCTGTCCATTCCCCCATGCGGCCATGCTGAGGCCAGTTAAGGCAAAGAGGGAAACGACGAAAAAGGGCTTCCTCTTCATTTGCTCCCCCGGCAATCGCGGCACAGGCCAAAGCCCTGGATGACGGCCTCCTGAAGTTCGAACTCGTTTTTCTCCGCGATCTCGTTGAGAAGGGTCCGGAACCTGGCACTGCCGAACTCGATCACCTTGCCGCAGCGTCGGCACACGAGGTGCCCATGGTCGTTTCGCCCCAGCACGTGTTCGTAGTGGGCATGGGCCTCTCCGAAGGACACCCGGCGCACGAACCCTGCTCGCTCGAGGAGATCCAAGGTTCGATAAACGGTGGCGATGGACACCTTGTCGTCCCGCAGTGCCTCCCATAGCTCTGTGGCGTCGAAATGCCCATGCATGGAGAACACCTTGCGCACGATCTTACGCCTGGTGCTCGTGATGTTGAACCCGCGTCGGCGCAGGAACTCCACGAACAGCTCCTCGGGCTGGGTCGCCATCATCCCCTCCGATCCAACTTTGCCCCCGGGCGGCCACCGCTGTCAAATCGCCCGGCCGCAAGCACCAGCTCCCCCACCTCGACCCCTAGCTCCTGGGCCACAGGGGCGCATTTGGCCTTGAAGAGGAAGAAGATCGGCCCCGGCTCATCAGACAGCCCCTCGAAATTCCCCATGCCCTTGCTGATCACCAGGTCTGCCTCCTGGAAGCGGCGCCGGAAGTCCTGGGAACATTTGCTCAACAGGACCCCCGGGTGATCGGCCCCGGTGGTGATCACCTCGGCCACCTCGGGAAGGCCCACCTCCCGCGCGTCTTCGATGGTTGCGTCGTTTAAGGTGGGGGCGCCACGCACGGCCACGGTGACGCGCTTTCCCAGCCGCGTGAGCTCCTCACAAAGCAGGCGATCGAAGGCTATCTCGCCGGCGTTGTCGGCCAGGATCAAGATCGTTTTGGCGCTTGAGAGCCGGGCCTGAAATAGCTCATAGTCGAACCTTCCCCAAGGCTCCTCGGCGCCTGCTGCGGCCGCTACGAGGTCAAACGTAGTTTGAGCCCCAAGGTCGGCGGTGTTCCCGCTTGCGGAAAGCCTGAGGAGGAAGGCCAGGGGATCTTCGGCCCGAGCGGCCTGCTCGCGCAAGCGTGGCAGGAGTCCCAGGGCTTCCCGGTTCGCCCGGCGTTTGGCCTCGGCGAAGGGATCCGGAACGCCCAGTATCCTCCGGACCGTGCGCTGAGCTTCCGGGCTTGCGGCAATGGGAGGACGGCCGGGAAGAGAGCGCGCAAGAAGTGGAGCCACCTCCCGGACGATTTCCCACCCAATCTCTTCACGTGCCCCGACAAGGCGGGCCGCCGTAAGCGAGGTCCGGAGCATGCAGGGGAAGCAATCCGGATAGGCCTTCATCCCTCACCCTGCACGAAGTCGAGCATCTTGAGCGCCAGCTCCAGGAACGCCTCCCGGGCTTGGGAGTCGCCCTCCACCGCCGGACGGCCGGCGTCCCCGGCCCGCACCACCTCCGGGAACAAGGGGAGCCGTCCCAGAAACGTGGCGCCCATCTCCTTTGCCATCCTCTCGCCGCCGCCTTTGCCGAACAGGTCGATCTCCTTTCCGCAGTGCGGGCAGGTTAAGGTCGCCATGTTCTCCACCACCCCGATCCGCCGCACCCCCACCTTGCGACAGAAGCCCACCGCCTTGCGGGCATCGAGCAAGGCCACTTGCTGGGGGGTGGTGACCACCGCCGCCGCGTCCACCTCCCCGATCGCTTGAGCCACCGACAGGGGTTCGTCCCCGGTCCCCGGGGGAAGGTCCACCACGAGGAGGTCCAGGTCCCCCCAGTCCACTTCCTCGATGAACTGTTGGATTGCCTTCGTCTTCAAAGGGCCGCGCCAGATAAGGGGGGTGTCGGTGGTGGGAAGGGCGAAGGCGATGGACACCACGGCCAAGTTCCAGGCCGTGGGCACAGGCAGGATTTTGCCGTCCTTGACCGGCATGGTAGCCCGCTCTATCCCAAGCATCTTGGGGACGTTGGGACCATGAAGGTCGGCGTCGAGAAGCCCAACCCGCACACTGCGGGCGAGGGCCGTGGCTACGTTTACCGCCACGGTGGTCTTCCCCACGCCCCCCTTGCCGGAGAGCACCATGAGCACGTGCTTTGCTCTCTTTACAGCTTCCCTTCCGCCAGGTCTTTCAAGCTCAGTTCTCTCAGCCATCCTTCGATCCTTTCCTCCAGGTATTCCCAAAGCGGCCGTGTGGGGCAGGCACCGGGCAAGGGGCAAGGCACTCCGGCCAAGCAGCTCACCGGGGCGAGCCTCTCGCCAAAGGCAGCCAGGACCTGGGCCAGACTGACCTCCTCGGCCGGGCGGGCAAGGCTGTAGCCTCCGTTTCGACCGGGTCTGGACTCCACCAGGCCGGCCCGGCGAGCGCGCCCCAGGACCTGCCGCAAGAACGGAGCCGAAAGCCCGTACTTTCTGGCGATCTCCTCCGCGCTCACCCGCTCGGACCTAGCGATCTCCACCAGGGCCAAAAGGCCCAAGCTGCTTTCCCTAGTGATCCACATCTTCCCTTCCCAGGGCGACCTTCACCAGGCCGTGCCTGTACAGGGCCCGGGTGCCACCCCCCTCCGCGATCACCTGCAGGGCCCGGGCCGGATCGGGAGCTTTGGCCCCAAACAGCCAGTCTACCCCACATTCAAGGAGCCCTGGCCACATGGGGGTGGAGGGGCCGATGACCGCCACCCTGCCCCGGGAGAGGGCAAGCAGCCGGTCCACCGTCTTGTTGATGAACGTCGTGCCGCTTAGCACCACCACGTCACAGCGGGGAAGCTCAAGCTCGGCCGCCCAATCCGGAAGGAGGCCAGGCGCCCGGGCAAGGTTCCGCTCAAAGATAAGGAGCTTTCGCGCTTTTCTCTTAAGCGGCTCGACCAGCGGGCCGATATAGCCCACCATCCCCACCACATCGTCCTCACTTACCTCCAATGCCTCCAGGGGATCGGGCGAAGGCTCAGCATCCCCGCCCAGGGCTGCGTTCACCGTGGCCAGGCCCAAGGAAGCAGCAAGCGGATCGGAAGATAAAAGCCCCTGGGCGAGCTCCCAGGCCGGCATCCCACCGAGGGTTCCCGCCCGGGAGTAGGCCGCGCAACCCTGCCCCTCATGCGGGGTGGCGGCAAGGCCACACCGCCCATCCGAGAGGAGCACCCCGGTGTAGGCAAGCCCGATCACCACCCGCTCCACCTTCAGGCCGAGCAGGCGGCCTTTCGATGCGGCAAGCAGCCTAGAGGCGATCATAGGCTGAGGTGCTCCGCGACCTTTTCCCATAGAGCACGCAACGCTGCGGCTGCAGGGCCGGCCCCGTCCTCCACCGCCGGCCGTCCTGCCACCTGGGCCCGAACCACCCCTTCATCATAGGGGATCCTACCGAGCAGGGCGAGGCCCTCCTCTTTCGCGTAGGACTCTATCCTCTCGCTGAACTTGGGGCTGAGGTCGGCCTTGTTGATGACGAGGAACACCCGGGTCCGGAAGTGCCGCGCCACCTCCACCACCCGGGCAAGGTCATGCAGGGCAGACCTGCTGGGCTCGGTCACCACCAGGGCCGCGTGGGCCCCGGAAAGGGACGCGATCACCGGGCAGCCGATCCCGGGTGAGCCGTCGATGAGGAGGAGTTTCGCCCCTTCTAGCCTGGCGAGCTCCCGGGCCCTCATCTTCACCTGGGCGACAAGCTTTCCCGACGTCTCCTCCCCTGGGCGCAGCTCCCCGTGCACCAAGGTCCCATAGGGAGTGCGCGAGATGTAGATCCAACCTGAAAGCCGGGGCTTAAGCTCGATGGCCCCCACCGGGCAGGCATGCGCACACGCCCCGCAACCTTCGCATGACAGGGGATCCACCCGAAACTTTCCGCCCTCCTCCAACACGGCGTCAAACCGGCAGGCCTTGCGGCACTCCCCGCAGCCGGTGCACAGGCTCTCGTCGATCGTGGCCAGCTCCGATCCCTCATAAGCGATCGTCTTCTCCACCTGCGGCCCCAGGATGAGGTGGAGGTCGGCCGCGTCCACGTCGCAGTCGGCGATCACCTTGCCCTGGGCCAGGGCGGCGAAGGCCCCGACCACCGTGGTCTTCCCCGTACCGCCCTTCCCCGAGATGACGACGAGCTCCTTCATCTCGGTACCTCCGCTTCCATGGCTATCCGCTGGGCAAGCTCGATGAAGCGGCTTTTCCACTCCGGGAAGGCCTCGACCAGGGAGGTGCCTTGGGCGTATGCTTCCGCGAACTTTCGGTCCATGGGGATGCGGAGGAGCACGGGGATCCCTTCGCCCGCAAGGTAGCGCTCAACCTCATCCGTCCCGATCCCGTCCTTACTGACAACGACCCCGGCGGGGAGGCCGAGCTCCCTCGCCACCCCCACGGCGAGCTTGAGGTCGTGGAGGCCGAACGGGGTGGGCTCGGTCACAAGCAGGGCGAAATCCACCCCCTTCAAGGTCTCGATCACCGGGCAGGCGGTGCCGGGTGGGGCGTCCAGGATCACCAGGCCATCGTCAGGGAGCCGCCCCTTCAGGGCCCGGATGATGGGGGTGGCCATGGGCTCCCCGGGGTTCAAGACCCCCTGCCAGAATTGGATCCCTTTTGCCCGGCCCCGTTCGATCCTTCCGATGGGCCTCGGGACCTCGGTGATGGCCGAGACCGGACACACGGAGGCACACAAGCCGCAGCCATGGCAGAGCTCCGGGTGAAACAGGATCTTCTTGCCGATCACGGCCAGGGCCCCGAACCGGCACGCCCGGGCACAAGCCCCGCAGTAGGTGCAAAGCCCCTCGTCCACCTGGGGGACGAGGAGGGAAACAGGCTCGGACCCTTCGATCTTGGGGGACAGGAATACGTGGTCGTTTGGCTCCTCTACGTCACAGTCTACCAGGGTGACTGGACCCAAGTCCCGGGCGGCCAGGGCCAGGGACACGGCCACCGTGGTCTTCCCGGTGCCCCCTTTTCCGGACGCGACCGCAACCCGGAAGGGGCGAGGCTCAGCGGTCATGGAACATGTGTCGGCCGCAGGCCTCAGCCCCGGAAAGCCTTCCGGACTGCCAGGCCTCGATCGCCTCTCTGACCGTTCCCGTGGCCCCGGTCACCACCTCGATCCCGTTTTGGGAGAGGAGATCGATCGCCCGGCGGCCAAGGCCGGAGCAAATCACCAGGTCCACCCCGGCCTGGGCCAGGTGCTCGGCCGGGAGGCCCACCCCGCCCATATGCTCTGACTCGTTGGGGAGGATCTCCACCTCCCCGGTTTCGGTGTCGTAGATGGTATAAGTGGGCACCCGGCCGAAGTGCTCCCCCACAAGATCATCCAAGCCGCCAGGGCCGGCACTGGGGACACATATCCTCACCGTACCCTCCTTACCAAGCCCAGGTCGGGGGATAGTAGGGGATATACGTCCCGTACGGGTACGGCGAGCGGTACCAAGTCCACCACCCGTAGGGGACATATCCCCACCTCCACCAACCCCTGGGAAGCCAGGGGTAAAAGCGGCAGAAGGGGTAAGGGTTACCCCAGCCGCGTCCCCAACCCCAGAATCCGCGTCCTCGTCCATACCATCCCCAAGGCATCCTACTCACCTCCCAGTTCCTTAAGCTTTCGCTTCACCTCAGAGAGCTCCCGCTCAAGGCGCGAAAGCCTGTCCTTGAGGGTCTGCATATCTTCAGGGGTGGGCGGCGGGGGAGGAGCCCCCCAGGGACCGAAGGCACCCATGCCCCAGCCCATTCCGCGTCCCATGCCACCCCCACGCATGCCCCAGCCTGTACCCATCCCGGGCCCGAAGGCCGCGCTTGACTGCGGGGTGAGGGTCCCGTCGAGGTAGGCCTTGACCGCCTGCTCCACCGTCATACCCGAGGTTGGCACCAGCTCAACCCCGGCTTGGGCCAGGACCCCGGTCACGTTGGGGCCGAAGTTGCCGGCGAACACGGCCTTGGGGCCCCGGGAGGCCACGAGCTGGGCGGCCTGGATCCCCGCCCCGGAGGGGGCACTTTGGTAGGGATTAGGGATGACCTCTACGTCCTTGAACTCCCCGTCCTCCACGGTCACCACCGTGAAGGTAGGGGCCCGACCGAAGACCGGGGACACCTCATCCGAAAGGCCCCCTCGGGTTGTGGCCGCCACGAAGACGAGCCTCATTTTCCCTCCCCTGACAGTTCCTCAAGCCGGCGCTTGATCTCCCCAAGCTGGGCCTCAAGGGCCTGCGCTTGGCTTGACAGCCATGCCAGCTCCTGCTCGCGGCTTGGCTGCCCCGAGGGGCTTGCCGCCCAAGGGGCCGCAGTCCAGGGGCCCTGGGTGGAAAGCCAGCTCCAGAAGGCGGGGAGCTGGCCGGTCTGGGCCAGATACGCCGCCCCCGGGGGCATGCCTCCCCAGCCCGGGGAGTAGCCGAACCTCATCCACCCCGGGAGTCCTGTAAGGTAGAACATGTTGCGCCACCTCATAGTCACCACCTCCGGGGCCTATTTTAAGCATATGCACACCTCGGGTCAAGATCACTTATGAGAATCGTTCGCATAAAAGCGAGATCAGTAAGGAAAAGGTCTCGTAAACGCCATTTTCCGCTCCTCGGCTGGCGATTCACCCTGGCGACTCCCCTCCCCCATCGGGTGAAGCCCTCCTAAGGGCAGGGTTCGCGTCTACGCGGGCGAAGAAACATGGCCAATTTACGGAACCGGGCTGTAGTCGCGCTCTTGTCAGGCACCGCTCTAATTAGGGTTTCACCTTGAATTCTTGGTGTCCTCGGTGGTTCACGTTATCTTCGGCAGCTTTACGGGCACACCGCCCGCAGGCCTAATCGGCGGGACGGACCTCCACCGTGCCCCGGGTAGCAGCCGGGAGGCCATTGGAGTCCTTCACCAGCAGAGTGACTTGCCAGGTCCCGGGCTCGGGGAAGGTCACCGTGACCTCACAGCCGGAGGCGGTGATGACCCGGTCCCCGAGCTTGAACTCCCACTGATACTCCACGATCTTTGCGTTCACCGCGGTGCTGTCCGCCCCCGAGAAGTGGACAGGCTGGCCCACCACCGGGGAGGTCGGGGAGTAGCTGAACCGGGCGGTGGGAGGCCCGAAGGTGATCACCACCGGCCTAGGCTTTCGATAGGCGCCGAACTCCACCCGGACCACCTTCCTCTCCGGCACCTCCACCTCCACGCTGGCCGGGGTGGTAAGTACGAACCGCTCTGGCAGGGTGTCCGTGTCCAGGGTCACCCGGTATGTCCCCGGTTCCACCGCCAGCACGAACAGCCCCCCGGAGTCGGTGAACAGCTCCCACTGGCCTCCTTCGCCCTGGACCACGATCCTCACGTTGGGGATGCCAGCCTCGCCGGAATCCAAAAGGCCGTTCTTGTTAGTGTCGTTAAACACCCGACCCCGGATCCAGGACTGGGGACGCAGCGGGATGGTAAGCTCCAACTCGGCCCCAGCCGTTAGGTTCACCTTGGGCAAGGGCTTGGCCGGGGCCAGTCCCGGGGGTAGCCCCTCCAGGGCCAACTTATAGGTGCCCGGCTCCAGAGGTGGGAACACGAACCTGCCCCCGGTGCCGGTGATGGCCTCCGCCCCGTCCGCCGTCACCAATATCCCCTCTATCCCCTCGTCCCCCGGGCTCCAGCGGCCGTCCCGGTCCACGTCCAGGAACAGCCGGCCGGAGATGCGGCCCCGCACCGGCCCGCAGAACGGGAACGGGGTGGGGAAGCGCAGGGTGAACGAGGTAGCCCAAGTGCTGATCCCGGCCGGGTTGGTGGTGTAATTCCACGACCAATCCAGCTCCGTCTCCCCGAACAGAGCTCCTGTAGCTTGGAAGGAGATGGTGGAGGCCCCGCCCCCAGCGGTGAGGGTGATGCGGGGAGCCCCAGGAAGGTTGGGGAAGTCTGCCCGAAGGGTGGCATCGGACCCCACGGTGGTCCCGCCCGGTCCGGACATGCTGCTAAGAGACACTCCAACGGTCAACAGGATGGAGTCGAAGGGGACCTGGAGCTGGCCCCCGATGGAATGGGAGAAAGTGCTGGTACCGGCTATCAGATCATCGGTGTTCCTGAGGGACCCTTGAAGCGACCAGGACCAGGGGGTGTCGCCCCGGAAGGAAAGCGAGGCCCCATAGCTCCGTTCCCGAGTAGACTGGGGAGTATCGTCACTTCCCCGCCAGCCGAAGTCGATACTAAACCTCGGGTTGATATAGGTGACGGTGGGGAACGAGGCAGAGCTCCGCAGGGTATGGGAGTGAACGTGAAAGGGCTGGGTCTGGGGACCGGCCTGGACCCGGGAATACCGGTAGGAGAGCTCCACCGGGAAGGAGCATTTCTCATAGGTAAAGAGCACGTCAGACTCCAACCGTGGGGTCTGGTTGGGATAACCCTCCCCCACCCAAGTGCCGGAGGCCTCGAGCTGGTAGTCCACCTCCTCTACCACGCCCCCCAGGCCGAAGATGTATCCGGATTCCGTCTGGGTCCCGTGTGAGATCAGGGCCCAGCCGGAGGCCGGACCCTCGAAGTCATAGCGGAGCCACGCTTCTTCGAAGGAGAGTCCGTGGACGGTGTCGGAGGCGGCCACCACCCGCAGCAGGTTTCGGTCCTCCCGCCAGGTGGCGGAGAACCCCTTGACATCCTGCGTAAACAGGACCTGTCCGCCTAGACCCTCCACCCGGTGGATGCCAAACAGGGGGCTGCCCGACACCCCAAGATAAGCCCCGGAGATGGTGCCGCCGTCGATGAACACGCTCCAATCGTCCCAGACCAGGGCTAGGCGGGCGTCCTCCATCCCGGTCAGGGTGATGGTGAAGTTGGTGTCGATATAAAAATCGAACCCCTCGATATCCCCCCAGCCCCGGAAGCCGAACTCGGGGGAGCCGGACTTGTCCATGCTTAAGGTAAGGCTCACCGTCCACTCGGGGAACAGGCTCCCCCCCACCAGCTCCGGCGGGGGCGGGGCCACCCGGCCGGTGGTGGACAACGTCCGGGACAGGGCCGGGCCCCGGGTGGAGGTCACCGTGACGACGATGGCGTAGTTGATGCCGGAGCTCGCGGTGGCGGGCACCTGGATGGCGAACTCCACGGTGCGGGTTTCCCCAGGGAACAGGTCGAACGAGTTGGGGTAGGCGCGAGCATCCCAACCTGTACTCACCGTAACCTCCACCGTGTACTGGTCCGGGGCGTTGCCGGTGTTGGTGACCCGCACCGCGCCGGATAGCTCCTTTCCTGCCTGGGCCCGAGGAGGACGCTTCTCCCACTCCACCCGGAAATCCCAGTGAGGTTGTACCCTGACCACGGCGGTCGCCTGGGCCCGGACCGCCGGGTCCCCGGAGGAGGCAACCTGAAGGACCAGCTGGTAGTCCCCGGCTGGGGCGGCCCGGGGCACGGCCACGTTCACGAACACCACCCCTACCTCCCCCGCCTCAACCGCAAGACTGGCGGGGACAGGAAGGGAGGTCCAACCCTCAGGCAGGGTCAGGGTAAGCCGGTAAACGTCGTCCTGGGTCCCGCGGTTGAACACCTGGAACACGTGGGTCACGATGTCGCCCGGGTTTGCTACCTTGGGTGGGGTAACGGTTACCTCCACCGCATAATCAGCGGAAAGCGCATATAGACCAGGACATACCAATGAAAAAGCCAATAACCAACCCAGTCTCTTAGGAAGACATATCTTACGCCGAATCGCCATGCCCTCATAATTGCTTGCTCAAACAGATGAGGGACGGACTTAATGAAGAAAGCTGGGTAAAAACTTTCCCTCAGGTGGGGGACAGAGCTCTCCTCTTTGAGTGACAGGGTGCTGGCAAAGACTTCTAGAGGGCCTCTTATTGTGGTGTGCTGGCAGTGGAGGTTATCTGGATGGGGGCGCCTCCTTGGACCAGGTACTCCCCACCGAAGTCAAACAGGGCGATGGCGTAGTAGAGCCCCTCGGGCAGGGGTTCCCCAGTGGTGTCCTCGATCGTCACCACTCTCTCCTCCCCGGGGAGGAGCGGAAACGGGGTCACCGTGTAGCTACGCACCGTCTCCCCGAAGATGTCCCTGAGCTCCACCATGCCCTGGCCGGTGATGTGGCAATTGCCGATGTTGGCATAGTGGACCTGCAGGGTCAGAGGATCCTGGCTCACCAGCTCGATGCCCCGGATTTCAGCGGCGGGGGCCCCGTTCTCCGGGTCCTGCTGCAGGATCTTCACCGCGTAGGTCACCACCACCCGAGTGGTGCTGGTGAGGCCTTCCTCGGCCTGCTGCTCCTCCACCGGCTGGGGCTCCTCGGCCACCAGAAGCAGCGCCCAGTGATCCCCCTCCACGTCCTCGGGCACGGTCACCTCGACCGAGACCTGGGCCTCCTCCCCAGGGCCCAGCTCCAGGGTGGTAGCGGAATAAACGAGCCACGGGGCGCAGGAGCGTTCCAGGGAGCCGGCGGGCAGGATCTGAAACTTGCCCTCCGGGGTGCGCCACCAGTCGTGCAGGGAGATGTGGACCACGATGGGGTCGGTGCCGGTGTTTCGCACCAGGAACGTCCCGGCCCCCTGCTCGCCGGGGGCGATGGGAAGCCGCAACGAAAGCGGCGCCACCGCCATGCTCCCCAGCCCGGCCCACGAGGCCAACAGGATTGAGCTCACCACCAAAAGCGCTCCGATCAGCCGATATTTAGTTTTCTCAAACATGTCCCTTATCCTCACATTATTTTACGGCATCGGTTTGGGATCGTCTGTAACCACCATCACGGTGAGGAGGCGCTCACCGTGACGTGGACGGTGAACTGAATCACGTCCCCGGCGTCCCGATCCCCCAACAGGGACAGGTCCACCCGTACCGGATAGAAGTGTATTTCGATGCCGGGATGCCCGGAGAAGTCAGGCAGGGTGGTGGAGGAAGGGTACTCAGGTATGGTGTACCAGGTGCCGGAATTGGCCTGGAGGGACAAGGGATCGCCGGTGAACGGAGAGGTGGAGCCCGAGACGACGGTATAGGTATAGCAAACCGAAGCGGTGTAATTGACGCAGGAGACGATGACAACACGCAGGGTGCCCAGGGAGGCGTATCGGTTGCCCTGCCCGATGAAGAGCTGAGTGATCTCGAGGTCGGAGAGTCCGGACACGACCACCCACTGAATCGGCGGACAGTAGCAGAAGATAATATGGCTAATGCCTTTGCACTTCGGGGCTTTAAGTCCGCTTCCACTTGTGGCGGGGGGGTCATAGGTATATGCATTGGCAGACGGCCCTCCTTTGACTAACACCACATTTACCGGGATGTTCGAGCTCCAATCGAATCTGACCCATTCCTCTTTCCCGTTCTCCAGTTTTTTTACCACGTTGAAGATGTTCACAATCAACGTGCCGTCGGTGGAGTGGCCTTCTTTAGGGGGATCTACTTTAAGCTCGGAATAACACCCTGAGCAGACGGTATCGCAGGTCGGATTGCCGGAGATCTCCTCTACCGTGACCCCGCAGCCGAGGGAGATCCCGCCCCATACCAACAGGAAAGCTAGCCACACAGCTATGCGCTTCATTTCTCCGGCTCCTTGGCCACGGTGGCCACGATCAGGTCGTCCTCCAGCCAGGGC
>JAGGRX010000144.1 GCA_021159405.1 Candidatus Bipolaricaulota bacterium
TTCTCACAGTATCCCAACCTTCTCTTAACCGAAAAGACTTTGAGCAACAAGCTCTATAGTTCAGCGGTTTTTGACCCCGGCTTCCCATGGCAAGGGCATTTCCGCTGCCTTATCCTTGCTGAACTGTAGAAGATCGGTCAAACAATCTTACCTCCTCACCTACGGCTCCATTTACCATTATTGGTCGGGATAAACTTATCTGCTCCACTCCCCATTCATAACCCGGAGGGGCAAATTCCCGAGATAGGGTTATATAAATTGTGCGAGCAGTATTTATGTTGCCCACTCTAAATTTAAATACCTCGCGGTTGGAATCTGAGGTCGCCTCCCTCCTGGCATTGGCAAGTTCTGAAATCCTGTAATCAAAAATTGCTGTAGGCCCATAATCAAATCTGAAAAAGTCCCGCCAGAGGTATTTCTCCTGTTCATAAGATTTAATTGCAATTTGTAGAGATTAATTATACCCTGATAGGTCTGGAGTAAAGAAGGGTCCCATACATTTATCATAGGGAAAGTCAAACAGAATTCCCACACCACTGAGGTCCAGCGGAGGTTCATCGGCTACAAAGTCCTCACTGCCATAATATGCCCTTGTGAAAAACCAGCCTGGTATTTATCAGTAGAGATGGCAAAAAATAAACCTTCTATTTTCAATTACATCTTTCCATCATCTCCATATCTACTTAAATGGAACTAGAGATAACCAATCCCGCTGAAATCCTCTCCTTTCTTCACCTTAATTAGGAATTTTGCCTCTCTTTAGGGCCGCCGAAGATGGCTCGGGATAGCCTTCGGACAGGGGCGGTCCGGCTGTTGTCCCGATCAACTGCATCGCTTAATGGGGGAAGCGGTTGGTGATCGGCCAGCGCCTCCCCATCCCGAACGCCTTGGGCGACACTTTTATCACTAGGGGGAGCTGAGCTCGCTTGTACTCGGAGCGATGTAGCCGGGCCAAGGCCTCAGCGGTCAGTTCCTTTCCGAACCTCTCCTTCAGCTCCTCCCAGGGCCGGTTCTCCACTATCAGGGCGGAGATGAGTGGGTCCAAGTGCTCGTATGGGGGAAGGTCCTGATCGTCACGCTGATCCGGCCTGAGTTCGGCTGAGGGAGGCCGGGTCAGGGTTCCCTCCGGGATCACGGGCCGGCCAGCCGCCTCGTTGATGTAGCGGGCGAGCTCGTAGACCTCGGTCTTAAGGAGGTCCCCGATGGGGGCCAATGCCCCCACCGTATCCCCATACAGGGTGTTGTAACCCATGGCGATCTCCGATTTGTTCCCCGGGCACAGGACCACGTGGCCGGTGGCATTGGATAAAGTCATGAGGACCAGTCCCCTGATCCGGGCCTGGAGGTTTTCCGCCACCACCCCCTGGATGGGCACGTAAGGGGAGAGCAGCCCGGCAAGGGACTCATACAGCTCTCCGATGGGGATCTCAAGCAGGCGAATCCCCAGCGCCTCGGCCAAGGCCCTAGCCCCATCCTCAGACTCCCGGGAGGTGTAGGGGCCGGGGAGGAAGGCAGCGAGCACCCGCCCCTTTCCCAGGGCCTGACAGGCCAAGGCGGCCACAACCGCCGAGTCCACCCCTCCGGAGATCCCAACCAAGGCCCCCTTAAGGCCGTTTTTTTCTATGTAGTCCCGGATCCCAAGCGTGATGGCCCGGTGAACCTCGGCGAGCCCATCCTCCGGCGGGGGCGGGATCGGAGGTGCGGCGGTGTCAAACACGTAAACGCCCTCCTCGAAGGCCGGGGCGGAGAAGAGGAACGCCCCATCGGGCCGCACGGCAAAGGAGCCTCCGTCGAACACGAGCCCGTCCTGCCCTCCTACCAGGTTGACGTATACAAGCGGGGCGCCGGCCAGGGCCGCCCAGCGTCTGGCGAGCCGCCTGCGTAGGGCCGGCTTTCCCCGGAAGTAAGGGGAGGCAGACACGTTGACCAGGAGCCCCACCCCCGCCTCCGCCTGGGCCGCAATCACTCCCCCCTCTTGCCAAAGGTCTTCGCACACGGAAAGCCCAAGGCGCAGCCCCCGCCACGTATGTACCGAAACCTGCTCTGCCGGGGTGAAGTAACGCTCCTCCTCGAAAACGTCAAAGGAGGGGAGAGCCTTCTTCCCCTGATATCCAACGATCTCCCCATCCGCGAGGAGAAAGGCCGCGTTGTGCAAGAGCACGTCGCCGCCGAATGCAGCCGCTGAGGGGTCAACTCGGTTGCCCTCCCGTTTCCCTGCCACGGCCACATGGCCCATCACCACCCCGATCCCATCCGTGGCCTCCACGATCTCCCGAAACGCGTCATCCGCAGCCTCCAGGAACCCCCGTCGGTGGAGGAGGTCCCGCGGCGGGTAGCCCAAGAGGGCGAGCTCCGGGAAGACGACCAGATCCACCCCTTCCTCCCTGGCCCGGCGGATGGCAGAGAGGATCTTTTCCCGGTTGCCGGGAATGTCCCCCACCGTTGGGTTGACCTGGGCCACCCCAATCCTCACCGGGTCTCCTTGTACACGGCGACGTAATAGGTGATCCAGGAGGGGTCGTCGAAGAGGCGCACGTGGGGGGAAAGGCTCTCCCGGCTCCAGGCGAGGAGTCGCTGGGGCTCGTAAGTGAAGTCGGAGGGCTCGTTGCGGCGTCCCGGAGCCAGGTGCGTGAACACCAAGGCCTCGCGGGCGAAGCGGAACAAGGTAGTGAGAAGCTCTTTCATGTAGGCCTCAGGATCGTCCCCGATGGGGTATCCGAGGACCGAGATCAGGAACACCACGTCGTAGCTCCCTTCGGGAAAGGGATCGGAGAGGACATCCCTACGCTCGAAGAAGTCCCCAAAGCGCTTGCGCGCACCCTGCACCATGTTCGCGGACAGATCCACCCCAAGGTAGCTTCGGTAGTCCACCCCCGACTCGTCCAGGAAGCCTTTGAGGTAACCCAGCCCGCAGCCAACGTCCAGGATGGAGCGTCCCTTGAGGTCGACCAGGGAGGTGGCCCGGGAGAACACGAGCCTTTGCGTCTCGCGGTCCGGGTATTCCAGGACCGCCATATCGTCCCCGGAGAGGAGCCGGGCCCGGGCGTCGAAGAAGGCGGCGTAGGCATCCTGGTCGGGAAACCAGCGGGGTTTAACCAGCGACATCCGCCGAAGAAAAGACCGTGGAAGCTTAACCATGACATAAGCGTATACACGGCCAGGGCCTAGCTTGTCAAGCATGTCCCCCGTTAGAATGGGTCGGGCATGGGGGAAACGAGCTTCAGCGACGTGTGGAGCGTGCTCAAGTGGGTGCTCCTGGTCCTGGCCGCCGGCTTCATCGGCCAGTTCGGCCGCCATGCCGCCCAACGGCTCCTCGAGCGCCGGCGCCGGGAGCGGGAGGCCCGCCTTTCCCTTGGGCAAATGGCCTTGGAGCAAGAAAAGACAAGGGCCAAGCTCGAGAAGAAGCGGGCCAAGGCCCAGGCCAAAGCGGAGAAAAAGCGGGTCAAGGCCGAGGCCAAACGGGCCAAGAAAGCACCTTGACTCCCTCCCCACAAGAGAAAGCCTCAAGGGATCGTGACCCGACCGATCTCCTCCCCGGTGCTGGACAGGCGGAGGCTCCCGAGGCGCAGGGCCTCGGGAGGGACCCCGCCGGGCACGGCCACAGTCAGCCCCTCCTCGTCCACCTCGACCACCCGACCCAAGCCAGTGAAGCGTCCATCCCGGAAACAACCCACGAGCAGCCCCGCCAGGTCCCGGGTCTGCACTAGGTAAAGGGAGGAAAGACGAAGAAAACACTTTGCAGCTGCCACCGACAGGGGTCGGCCTTCGATCACGGCGATCGCCTCGTCGCCGCACCGGCGGGCCAATACAACTTGGCAGCCCAGCAGCTTGGAGAACTCCTCCGCCGGGATGACTTCCCCCATTCCAAGGAGGCTTCCCTCGATGCGAAGGTCCCCCCAGGGGAGCTTGACTTCCTCGCCTTGGGCCAGGTACTCCCGGAAGGCGTGCGTTCGGGTCCTGGCCCGGGCCTCGCGATCCTTGCGCCGTACCCCGACGAGGCGCACACAAACGACCTCAACCCTCGACCGGGGGAGGGAGAAACTAGGGGTCTCATCCCTCTTAAGCAACACCACGAGATCAGGCCTTAGTAGCTCCACCAGAGCCCCTTTGTACGACCTGCCGGCGGGGCCGGCGACATAGCCGTCGGTGTCCACCAGGGTGGGCCGCTTGGCCCGGCTGGCCATGAGCACGGCCCCGCAGACCGCCGGGAGAAGATGCCCTCTGGGCGTGGTATCACCCACGAAGTAACCGTCCCGCATCCCGTGGGCGTACGTGCCCAACGAGATCACGGTGGGAGGTCCGATGGCCGACTGGCCCAGATCCGCGTCCACTACCTCCCCACCGAGGCGGGCATGCAAAGCCCGGGCCAACGTGGTCTTCCCCGTATCCACGCCGCCGATGAGAAGGACCAGGTCCTGGGGATCAACCCGGCCGGCCAGCCGCTCGGCCACCTCCTCGGCCGTGCCCTGACACGCTGCCGCCAAGATGTCACCTCCTCAGCTTGGGCTTCCTGGGGAATACTTAAAGAGAAGCCTTACATCAAGGTCGAGGTTCGCCTGCGGTCACAGACAAAAAACTCCCTTCCGCCCGGGCTGGGAGGTGAGGCGTGCGGCGGGATGGGTGGGCACACGGGCGGAAGGGAGAAGGCCCTTTATTATAGCCGCCCCTCAGAGGGCGTCGAGCCGCAAGCGGGTAAAATTCGGCACCAAGGAGGGAGACGATGTTCAAGGAGATAACGTTCCGCACAAGCGCAAGAGAAGAAGCGGTGGACATCACCGACCAGGTACAAGCGGCCATCGCCGAAGCCGGGGTGGACGAGGGATTCGTGTTCATCTACGTGCCCCACTCCACGGCCGCGGTAAGCATCCACGCCCGCTTGGAAAAGGACGAGGCTCCACGCTTGGAGCGGATGCTGGACACTGCTTATCCGGATAAGGACGCGTCCCATACCACCAAGGCGGCGTTCGTGGCCCCCACTGAGGTGGGAATTATCAAGGGCGGCCGCATGCTCCTCGGGGAGGACCAGCGCATTTACTTCTACGAGTTCGCCGGCCCTGCCACCCGCAAAGTTTATTTGTATGTAGGCTCTTGAGCATGAAACCTGCTGGTCCCGCCTGGTGTATAATAGAATGGCGGAGGGGTGGTAGAAACTCGCTCTCGCGTGGGAAGCATCAGGTAATTCGCTGGTAACAGGGCAGGGACTGGACTTGTCATACTCCCAAGCGTTGTGAAGCCCTCCCCCAAAGGCGCTTTCGGAGGTGGAGGCGGTGAGATGGCGGCATTTGTTGGCAGGGATTGTTCTGGGGGTAGTGGCGGTGGCCGGGGTTGCGGCCCAGTACGGGGGCGAAGCGGGCTACGGCGAGGTTCACCTCCAGTTCACAGGGCGGGTGAGGGTCAGCGGCGGCAGCTGTCAACAATTTGCCCAAGATCTGATTCGGTGCCAAGTGCCGGCTGGGACACAAGGCGTGGTTGAGCTCACTGCTACCGTTACTCCGAGTTCGTACACTGTGACCATTTCCGCCGTATCGTTGCCAGGTTGGGCCAGCTTTCAGCCAGTCTCCATGTATGGGACGGCTCAAACCACTTGTACCTTCACCCCGCCCACCGGGGCGGTGGGGCAGAGCTTTGAACTTCGGTTCCGGGCGTTGACCGTCCATGGCCTGTGCGTGGATCTGAGGGTGATCTTGGACGTGGTGGCGGTTCAACCCCCGGCTGAACCCGAATCCCCGGGGCCGGGGTACCTCACAGACGACCAAGGGCGATTTTCGGTACCGGTAGAATATCTACCCAACACTTGGGTGACGGGTGTGCTCACCCAATGTACGGTACGGCCCCTGGTTGGGGTTCCAGTGGAGGTGACCCTAATCCCCAAGGAGGGCAGACTTACGATCGGGGGCCTCAGTGACGTGGGCGCGGTGCGGATCTCAACCCCGTATGGGGAGTCTACCGTCACCGATTTCAGGCTCCTCTCCTCCATGGACATCTACGGGCGGGTCACTCAAACCATCGACGTAGGGGCAGTATGTATTATGCCCACTGGACCGGTTAGCCCTCCCACGCCGCCCTACACGCAGCCGATAGAAGGCACCACTGACGAGGAGGGGAAGTTCTCCCTGCCGCTTCCCGGGCAGCCCGGGATAACGGTCACCGGCCGGCTTACCGAGTGCACCGTGAGGCCACTTCCCAACCAGGAGTTCGAATTGACCCCGATCTGGACGGAAGGGACGATCAGCGGGTTTACCATCGATGTCCCTGGTTACGAGCCGGTGAGTATCAGCAAGTTCGGGCGGATCTCCATCTTCGGCCTCACCAATTACCGCCTGGGCGACGTGTGTCTCCATCCGAGAGTGGAGGAGGAGATCGGTGGTGAAGGGGAAGAGGCCCCTCCTCCGTCTCCACCTCCCCGGGTCATTCTCCTCTCCGTAGGCGAAAGGCTTGCAGAGCTACCGCGGCCCGGCGGGACTGCAGCGGAGATATGCATGCCGGTGTACTTTCAAGCCCAGTCCGTAGACGAGCTACTTCGGTTTCGCATAGAGGCCCCGGTGGGAAGCGTAGTAGAAGGACTTCGAGCGTGCTTGAAGCCGCTCGCCGTATCGCATGTTTACTCAATTGGAGATATTCATTATATAGCCCTCCCCATCGAATGGCTTGGCAAGGATCCCAGTGAGCTTGCAAAGGTGGAAGGATGGGCCTGGCAACTCCCTGTACCGGTTAAGGGTCCGTTTGGCACGTTCCAGGAACTCCGGATCACACGAAACGATCGGGTAAAAGAAACTCCTATAAATGAGAATACATGGTTTAGAATACAGGAAAAGGAACTGGACAAGCTTGAGATAAAAGGTGGGGAGGTAGCTATTGGTTATTGGGAGATCGAAGCTGACATACGGACCCCGGACGGGAGGCTTCATACTAGGGTTAGGTCGGTCTCAGGGGAGAAAAGGACTATAACGTTTACTTACCGGGATGGCAGGATAACCACCGCGGATGCCTCTTTCCCTCAATTATACCAAATATTTAGCCAAGAGGTGCCAGTGTATGAGCTGGGAAGTGCCTTAAAGATCACATTCGACACAGCACCACGTGATCCGATTGCCATCTGGTCTGGGAACGTAACGGCCCAACACGAGGTCACGGAAAAGAAGTTACACCTTTTAGGAGAGGTCGATCTCACAGGACTTACAGGCGAATGGACCGCAAACATACTCGGGGGAGCCTATGCCATCATTGGAGATCCCTCGGACTTGGCCTCTTCAGCCAACCCTGAGATCGGAAGCCGTCCCTTTTATATCTGTCCCATGATTGGGGACGATGATCTTCCTGTGGAGACCGAAATTGAAGTTACAATCAGGCCTCCTGCAGGCATCTACGAAGGAGCAGTGAAACTGGAATACAAGTTGGGTCATGCCATAGCCCGACAGGCACTTGAGGAACTGATCGGGTTATTTCTAACCGGAGGCCCTCCAAAGGCGCTCAAGGAAGTTCCGAAATGGCTGCTGGAACAGGCAACGGAGAAGGCCTCTATCGAAGCTGTGACCAAAGCGCTGGAGGAAAAGCGCGAACCCCAGCTTGCGAGTTTAGCTAGCGTGTACCAAGGCATCCTCGACGACGAACGTCTAGTTCAGGGGAAATTTAAATATCTAGGCGGGAGTGAAAGTCAAAAGGGAGCGCTTGGCTCCGCATTCGACGTCCGACTGAGCAGTGAAGGGCGACCTCGATATAAACTGGCCACCGGGGCAGCAATCAGTGTAATTCTTTTAGGGCCAGGTGATAAGATCGTCGATATGTACGCATCCGCCGAGATGGCTATTACACTCGAGGCGTCTGAGTGGACTCTCCAGTCAACACGGTGTGGAAAGAGCAAGGACTACGATCCCGATCCGAACTCAACCTGGAAGTGAAGACGAATCACCCAATGATGGAACCTACCCCTTGCCCTATGTGGCCACCGGGAGCCAGCGGCGTTCCTCCGCGGAGCGGGCTATCGCCTCCAGGACCGCCTGGGCCGCTACCCCATCACGGAAGCTCGGCTCCGGAGCCCTCCCCTCTGCCAAGGCGGTGAGGAGTTCATAAACCGCGTGGACGAACGAGTGCTCGTAGCCCAGGATATGACCCGGGGGCCACCAGTTTCCTGCGTAGGGATGCTCGGCCTCCGTTGCCACGATCCTACGGAAGCCACGCACCTTTGGGGGATCCTCCAAGGAGTAAAACCAAAGGACGTTCGGATCTTCGGCGTTCCAGCGGATGCTGCCCCGAGTTCCGTTTACTTCAAGGTGCATGAAGTTCTTCCTGCCTGTCGCCACCCTGGTCGTCTCGAACACCCCGGTGGCCCCGGATGCGAACCGGGCCAGGAAGGCGGCACTGTCGTCCACGGTCACCTCCCCCAGTCCCGAGCCATCGGGGAGGGGCCGCTTTTTGATGAAGGTGGTCAGCATCCCGACTACCTCTTCGATCTCCCCCACCAGGAAGCGGGCTAGGTCCACGATGTGGACGGCCGTATCCCCAAGCGCCCCAGAGCCGGCCAGCTCCTTCTTCATCCTCCAGGTGAGGGGAAGCTTCGGGTCAACGCCCCAGTCCTGCAGGTACAGGGCATGGAATTGCCTGATCTCGCCCAGTGCCCCGTCGCTGATGAGTTCCTTGGCCAGACGCACCGCCGGGAAGAACCGGTAGTTGAAGCACACCATATGGGGGACGCCGGCTGCCTCCACCGCCTGCAGCATCCCCTGGGCCTCGGTGAGGGACCTGGCCAGGGGCTTCTCACAGAATACGGCCTTGCCGGCCTCGGCGGCCAGGGTCGCGATCTCGGCGTGGACGTCGTTTGAGGCACAGATATCGACAAGGCCTACGTCGTCCCTCCGGATCGCCTCCCGCCAGTCGGTGGTCGCATGCTCAAAGCCGAATCCGTTAGCAAACTCCCGCAGGTTCCCCTCATCCCGGCCACAGGCCACCACAAGGTACGGGACAAGCGGCGGATCGAAGAATGCCCGCACTTGCCGCCAGGCATTCGCATGGGCCCGGCCCATGAACCTGGTCCCGATCACCGCCACCCCGATTTCCCTCATCCTCACCCCCCTTGCACCACCGAGTTCACAGAGAAATTTCTAAACCGCTTTGAGCACCAAGCAGGCGTTCTGGCCCCCGAAGCCGAAGGAGTTAGAGAGCACGGTGCGGACACGGGCCGGCCTGACCTCCCCGGGAACGTAATCCAGATCACATTCAGGGTCGCGGTTCCGCCAGGTCACGGTGGCGGGGATGAGGCCCTCCAGGATGGCGAATATCGCCGCCCCGGCCTCCACCGCCCCCGCAGCCCCCAGCAGGTGGCCGATCTGGGATTTGGTGGAGCTGACAGGCACCTCGCATGCCCGGGCCCCCAAAAGGGCCTTGATGGCGCGGGTCTCGGCCCGATCGTTGAGCGGGGTTGAGGTGCCGTGGGCATTGATGTAATCCACCTCCTCTGGCGAAAGGCCGGCCGAGGCCAGTGCCCTTTCCATGGCCCGCCTGCCCCCCTCGCCGTCCTCGGGTGGGGCGGTGATGTGGAAGGCATCAGAGGTTTGACCGAAGCCGCAGAAATCCGCCAGTGGCTCTGCCCCCCGCCCACGGGCGTGCTCCTCGGACTCAAGGAGCAATATCCCTGCCCCCTCCCCGAGCACAAAGCCGTCACGCTGGGCATCGAACGGGCGGGAAGCGGTGGCGGGATCGGGGTTGCGGGATAAGGCCCCCATGCGGTCGAAGGCCGCGAACACGATGGGAATCAGCACTGACTCGGCACCGCCAGCCAGTGCCCAGTCCACCTCGCCCCTCCTTATCCAACCCCAGGCGATCCCCAGGGCATGGGCCGAAGCGGCGCAGGCCGTGACCACCCCCACGCTGGGACCCTTGATCCCAAGCTCGATGGACACCTCGGCCGCCGGGGCATTGGGCATCATCACCGGCGCCAGAAACGGCGATACCCGCTCCGCCCCCCGCTCGAGCAGAACCCGATGGTTATCCACCAAGGCCTCCAGGGCACCGACCCCCGTACCCACCGCCACGCCCCCGCGCTGAGTGTCCCGGGGATTGAATGCCCCGTCTTCTAACGCCAGCCGAGCGGCCGTCACCGCCATTTGAGTGACCCGTCCCATGCGTCGAGCCCGCTTTGCCGGGATGAAGGAAAGCGGATCAAAATCGTCGACAACCCCCGCAACTTTGGCCCCAATCCCACTGAGGTCGACATCTTGGTCCACCCTGCGGATGCCCACACGCCCCTCGCGTAGGCCGCGGAAGAACTCCGATCGGCCAATCCCAATCGGGGTGACAACCCCAATGCCCGTGACCCATACCCTAGGCAACCTCGACCACCTCGTCCCCTAGGACGATAGCCCCTTTGCGTCGAACATCGATGAGCCCGTTTCTCACGTGGAAGGTGCGCTGGCCATCCTCGAGCACAACCCTCACCGGGGCGTCGACCAAAGCGAAGGCCGCTGGCGCATGCCCCGAGAGGATGCCAACCCACCCTTCCACTCCGCGGGCAAACAGCCCTTTCACATCCCCGGAGAACACCTCTCGCTCACTGGAAAGGATCTTACACTCCATGGTTGCTACTATAGCTTGAGTCAGGCTTTCTCGCTAGCGGGCAAGCTGCACCTCCCGGAACAGGTGTAGAAGTTCGTCCATTTTCTTGAGTATGGGCTCCTCTACCTGCAGTCGCCCCAGGGCGGGGAGGGGAAGCCGCGCCATCCCCTGGAACGTACGGACGAGTTTCGGAGCGAGCACTTCTCCCGTTCCCCCACAGCCTGTGCACAGAAAACCGCCACGGGCAGGAGACCAGGTGAGGTCTCTCTGCGCTCCACACTGGACGCAGCCGTCCAGGTGCGGTTGGTGTCCGGTGGCAGACAAGATCCTCAATATATACCCAATCCGCAGCCGCTCTGGAGGGCCTCCCCGTTCCAGGGCGGAGAGGAATTCCAGGGTATTGCGGTAAGAGTTCGGATCCGCCATCCATCTTGGCACAAGCGCAAGCGCCCACTGGAGCCCGGCCAAGGCACAAGACAGCCGCTTAAGGTCCCCCCGCACGTTGGGAAACGTGCCCGCCAGGTCTACGTCCCGCAGTAGGGCCAGGCCAGACCGGCGGTAGAAGATGACGTCCACCAGGTTGAGCACGTCCAGGGCTGCCCCGGAAGCCCTGTCCAGGCGACGCGCCCCCTTGGCCAAGAGGTCCAGCCGACCGAAGTTCGGGGTAAGGAGGACGGCGATGCGGTCCGTCTCCGCATGGTCCTGGGTACGGAGGACGAGTCCGCGGGCACGGGACAGCTGAGCCACCTCTACTCCGGAGCCCCCTCGATGATCTGTACCCCTTTGGAAGCCCCGATGCGGCTGGCCCCGGCCTCGATCATCCGCAGGGCGGTCTGGTAGTCACGGATGCCGCCGGCGGCCTTGACCCCCATCCCTTCCCCCACCACCCGGCGGAGCAGGGCCACGTCCTCCGGGGTGGCCCCCCCGGGGCCAAAGCCGGTGGAGGTCTTGACGAAGTCCGCCCCTGCGGCCTTGGCCAGGATCGCCCCCGCCTCCTTCCGCTCATCGGAAAGGAGCGCACACTCCAAAATGACCTTGAGCACGATGGGCCTGGGGGCCTTGTCGATGGCCTCCCTTACTGCCCGGATGTCCGAGAGCACGTAGGGATAGTCGCCGCTTATAAGCTCGGCCACGTTGACCACCATGTCCACCTCATCCGCCCCGTCGTCCACCGCTGCCTTGGCCTCAAACGCCTTCACCTCTGGCTTGTGCTGCCCGTGGGGGAAGCCCACCACCGTGCACACCTTGACCCCGGTGTCGCGCAGGAGCTTCCTCGCCAAAGCCACGTAGGTGGGGGGAATACATACCGAGAAGAAACCGTACCGGGTGGCCTCCTCACACACCCGCTCCACCGCTGCCCGGTCCGTGGTCGGCCCCAGCACCGTGTGATCGATCAACTTTGCCAGTTCCGCCTTGCGCATTCCTCCTCCTTCACTTGAGCCTCCAGCTTAAGGCCCTCACCTGAGAGGCCAAGATCCTCTCGGGAACCACCTCCACCCCGAGCCCGGGTCCTTCAGGTACGGGGATGGTACCCCGGGGCGTGAGCCGGAATGCCGGCTCGGCGATGTCCTCCCGATAGTACCGGCTGGTGGCGGAGATGTCGTGGGGCAAGGTGAATCCCGGCAGGGTGGCCAGGGCCACGTTGAGCGCCCGCCCCACCCCGGTCTCCAGC
>JAGGRX010000102.1 GCA_021159405.1 Candidatus Bipolaricaulota bacterium
CTCGTTCCGGGACTTAACCCAACGTCCCACGACACGAGCTGACGACAGCCATGCAGCACCTGTGCTGGCTCCCAGGCGCACAAGGCCCTGGGTCCCTTCCCTTTCGGGTCGGTACCACCAGCATGTCAAGCCCGGGTAAGGTTCTTCGCTTAGCATCGAATTAAACCACATGCTCCACCGCTTGTGCGGGCCCCCGTCAATTCCCTTGAGTTTCAGCCTTGCGGCCGTACTCCCCAGGCGGTGGGCTTAACGCGTTAGCTGCGGCACCGACCCAATGACGGGCCGACACCTAGCCCACATCGTTTAGGGCGTGGACTACCCGGGTATCTAATCCGGTTCGCTCCCCACGCTTTCGCGCTTCAGCGTCAGGGACGGCCCAGAAGGTTGCCTTCGCCATCGGGGTACCGGCCAGTATCTACGCATTTCACCGCTACTCTGGCCGTTCCACCTTCCTCTGCCGCCCTCTAGCCCGGCAGTATCGCCCGACCTCCCCCAGTTGAGCCAGGGGCTTTCACAGGCGACTTGCCGAACCGCCTAGACGCCCTTTACGCCCAGTGAATCCGGGTAACGCTCGCCCCCTACGTCTTACCGCGGCTGCTGGCACGTAGTTAGCCGGGGCTTATTCCTGGGGTACCGTCATCGGCGGGGCATTGCCTCCCCACCTTATTCTTCCCCCAGAAAAGGGGTTTACACCCCGAAGGGCTTCATCCCCCACGCGGCGTCGCTGGGTCACCCTTTCGGGCATTGCCCAAGATTCCCCACTGCTGCCTCCCGTAGGAGTCAGGGCCGTGTCTCAGTCCCCATGTGGGGGGCCACCCTCTCAGGCCCCCTACCCGTCATCGCCACGGTAGGCCATTACCCCACCGTCTAGCTGATGGGCCGCAGCCCCCTCCCCGCGCGGCGCCGAAGCGCCTTTACTTCCAGGACCTTTTGGCCCCGGAAGACCATCGGGTATTAGCCCGGGTTTCCCCGGGTTATCCCCGTCGCGGGGGCAGGTTAGCTACGTGTTACTCACCCGTTCGCCGCTCCGTAACCCAGTTCCACCCCCGAAGGGGCTTCACCGGGTCCGATCGCACGACTTGCATGTGTTAGGCGCGCCGCTAGCGTTCACCCTGAGCCGGGATCATACCCTCTCGATTTAGCCTCAAGGGATCCGATGGGATGTCCCGTCCTCACCCTGTCCACTTGTCAATGACCAGCCTTTCCCACGCATCGTAAGTATAACACCCAACCCCATGCCCGGTCAAGCGTCCTTGCTCACCCCTTGGGCGTGGGGGCAGTATGATCCCCACAATGTCCAAGACTGTCAAGGTGGCCGTGCTTTCAGGTGGCAACTCCCCGGAAAGGGAAGTCTCCTTGCGCTCTGGAAGGGGGGTTTTCTCCGCCTTAAGGCGGCGCAATTGGGACGTGGAGCTCATAGAGATAGACTCCTACGACGGACTCCCACAGCGCCTCGCCCGTTCAGATGTGGTGTTCAACATCCTCCATGGGGGGGCGGGGGAGGACGGAACAGTACAGCTTTTGCTTGAGCTTTTGGGGAAACCCTACGTCGGCTCCGGGCCGTTGGCAAGCGCCCTGGCCATGGATAAGGCCGAATCCCACCGGCTCCTTTCGGCCAAGGGAATTCCTGTCCCGGACTGGCTTTGCTACGACGGGGAGGAGCTCGCCAGGTTCCTCGCCCGGGCGGAGGAGAAGCTGGGGTTCCCCCTGGTCGTGAAGCCCCGAGCTGAGGGCTCGAGCGTGGGGGTTTTCCTGGTGAGAAACAGGGAGGAGCTTTCTTCCCGGGCTCAGGAGGTGCTGGAGAGGTTCGGCAAGCTGCTAGTGGAGAAGTTCATCTCAGGGAGGGAGCTCACCTGCGCTCTGCTCGAGGAGGACGCCGGAGTGCGGGCTCTCCCCCTGATGGAGCTTCGACCCCGGGGGCGGGAGCTGTTCGATTGGAAGGCCAAGTACACCCCGGGGGAGTGTGAGTTCATCTGCCCGGCCGAGCTTCCCCCCGCTCAGGCGGCCCGGGCACAGGAGGTTTCCCGAAAGGCCTTCCTCGCCCTGGGCTGCCGGGATTTCGCCCGGGTGGACCTGCGCCTGGCACCGGACGGGACCCCATACGTCCTGGAGGTGAACACCCTGCCCGGAATGACCGAGATGTCCACCCTCCCCCGGGCGGCGGCCGCAGCCGGCATCCCCTACGACGAGCTGGTCGAGCGCCTTGTCCGTCGCGCTTTGGCCAGGTTGCCGGCCCCTCGTCCCCTGAGTTAGAGTATCCCTTGTGACGGGGGGTGATGAACTTGAAGATTCAGTGGATCGGACACGCCTGCTTCCGCATCGTCGCCCAAGACGGCACGGTCATCCTTACAGACCCGTTCGACGAGTCTGTGCCCTACAAGTTCCCGGAGGAGCCTGCGGACATCGTCACCGTTTCCCATGAGCATTTCGACCACAACGCCGTGGGACGGGTAAAGGGGAATCCGGAGGTGGTCCGGGGGCTTGGGGAGCATACGGTCCGGGGGATCACCTTTTGGGGCATCCCTTCCTACCACGATCAGAAGGGAGGGCGGGAACGAGGACGGAACGTGATCTTCCGCTTTCAGGTGGACGGGATTATGCTCGCCCATTTCGGAGACCTTGGCCACACGCTCAACGCGGAGCAACAAAGGCCCCTTTCCGAGGTGGAGGTCGCCCTCCTTCCAGTAGGGGGGCATTTCACCATTGGACCCAAGGAAGCTGTTGAGGTGATCCGCATGCTCCCCCAACTCAAGGTGGTGATCCCCATGCATGTCAAGACGGAACTCATCAAGGACTGGCCCATCGTCCCTGTGGATAAGTTCCTGGAGGAGGTGGACTTGCCGATAAAGCGGTTTGATGCCTCGGAGGTGGAGATCAAAAAGGAAAGCCTACCTCAACAGAAGGAGGTGTGGGTCCTCCGCCATGCCTGACGTATCAAGACGCAGCGCCACTGCCCCTGCCTCCCCGATCCGCCGCCTTTACCCCCTCGCTGAGGAGGCAAAGCGCCGGGGGAAAAAGGTCTATCACCTTAACATCGGCCAGCCAGATATCCCGACCCCAGAGGAGTACTTGCAGGGCATCAGGGGAGCGGACGTTGAGGTCCTCGCCTACTCGCCCTCCCAAGGGCTTCCGGAAGCCATCGAGGCCTTCCGAGCTTACTACGCGGAGTGGGGCATCGAGCTTGCCCCGGATGAGCTCATCGTCACCGCCGGGGGCTCTGAGGCGGTGTTGTTTGCCTTCCAGGTGGTCTGCGACCCGGGTGATCAGGTGCTGGTGCCCGAGCCCTTTTATCCCAACTATAACGGTTTTTCACACCTGGCCGGGGTGGAGCTGGTACCCATCACCACCACGCGGGAGGAGGGGTTTCACCTGCCCCCCCGCCAGGAGATCGCGCGGCTCATCACCCCTCGTACCAAGGGGATCCTGTTCTCCAACCCCGGCAACCCCACCGGGGTGGTATACCGGGAAGAGGAGCTTGAGCTCCTCGCCGAGCTCGCGTTGCGGCATGATCTCTTCCTCATCGCCGATGAGGTCTACCGGGAGTTCGTCTACGAGGGGGTGCACCGGTCGGTGCTTTCCATGCCCGAGCTCCGCGGACATGCCATCATGGTAGACTCGATCTCAAAGCGCCTTTCGGCTTGCGGGGCTAGGATCGGGGCCTTCGCCTCCCGCAATCCCGAGGTGCTGGCGGCGGCCCGGAGGTGCGCCATGGCCCGCCTGTCCCCGCCAACCCTGGAGCAGCTGGGGCTGGCGGCGTTCATGGCCCACCCGCGACATCGGGATGTGATGCTGGGAATGGTGGAGGAGTACCGCCGCCGCCGGGAGGTGCTCTCAGAGCAGCTTTCGCACATCCCAGGGGTACTTTTTCACAAGCCGGAGGGCGCCTTCTACATGATGCTCGGCCTTCCCGTGGACGATGCCGAGGCGTTCGTGCGCTGGATGCTCACCGACTTCCCAGGGGAGGAGACGGTGATGCTCGCCCCGGGAGAGGGCTTTTACAAGACCCGCGGCCTGGGCGCCGATGAGGCCAGGATCGCCTACGTGCTCAAGGAGCAGGACCTGGTGCGGGCCTGCCAGCTCCTCAAGGAGGGGCTTGAGCTCTACCAGGAGGTGGCGCCCAGGGCCCAGGTGTAGATGGGGAAGGTCCGCCTGGATCAGCTTTTGGTGGCCCGGGGCCTGGCGGAATCCCGGACCAAGGCCCAAGCCCTCATCCAGGCCGGTCAGGTGTTGGTGAACGGCCAGCTCCGCGATAAGCCCAGCACCTTAGTCCCCGAAGATGCCTTGGTGGAGCTTAAAAGGGGGCCGCGGTTCGTGTCCCGGGGCGGGGAGAAGCTCGCCGCCGCCCTCGAGGCCTTCCGGATAGACCCCCAGGGGAAGGTGTGTTTGGACGTGGGAGCCTCAACCGGGGGCTTTACCGACTGCCTCCTTCAGCACGGGGCCGGGCGCGTCCACGCCGTGGACGTGGGCAAGGGGCAGCTCCACTGGAAGCTGCGAAACGACCCCCGGGTGGTGGTCCATGAGGGGGTGAACGCCCGCTATCTTTCCTTCGACGAGATCGGGGAGCAGGTGGATCTCGTCACGGTGGATGTGTCGTTCATCTCCCTTAGGCTGGTGCTTCCCCCCCTTGTGGGGATCGTGCGGCCTTGCGGGGATGTGATCGCCTTGGTCAAGCCCCAGTTCGAGGCAGGACGCTCCCAGGTGGGGCGGGGCGGCGTGGTGCGCGACCCGGCCGTTCACGAACAGGTCCTTGCACAACTTGTCGGTTGGGTTAAGAAAAACCTTGGCTGGTCTGTCCGCGGTGCGATCCCCTCGCCCCTCCTTGGGCCGGCGGGAAATGTCGAATTCTTCCTACACCTCGCTCCCTGCCTAAAAGAACGGCCCTTCGATATCGCGGAGTTGGTGGCGTTGGCCCACCGGACCTTGCTGGGCAGTAAGCCCTAGATTCCGCCCCACTTGCCTGTGCTTGTGCGTGTGAGTAAGGTTGTGGGTCTTTTGGGGAGGGGACGATGCCGGAAGTCAAACTCGCTTGTGGACAGGTCGTTTCGGTGGAGGAGGGCGCCAGTTGGGCTGATGTGGCCGCAGCGGCCGGGATAGAGGCCGTGGCCGCGCTGGTGGATGGAGAGCTCCGGGACATCCGCGATCCGATCCAGGAGGGGCGAACGGTAAAGCTCCTTAAGCTAACGGATCCTGAGTCCCTGGACGTCCTAAGACACACGGCCGCCCACATCCTGGCCCAGGCGGTTCGGCGCCTGTTCCCAGGGGTTAAGCTCGCCATCGGTCCGGCCATTTCAGACGGCTTCTACTACGATTTTGACTTCCCTTCCCCTATAACGCGGGAGGACCTGCCCCGGATAGAAGAGGAGATGAAGAGAATCGTGGCCGAGGACTTGCCCGTGGAGCGGGTGTTCCTTCCCCGGGCTGAGGCCGAGGAGCTGCTGAAAAAGGAGGGGGAAGTCTACAAGCTGGAGCTCCTTTCCGAGATCCCGGACGAGCGCATCAGCTTTTACAGGCAAGGGGAGTTCATCGATCTGTGTCGAGGGCCGCACCTGCCCTCTACGGGCTTGGTACGACACTTCAAGCTCCTGGACCTGGCCGGGGCGTACTGGCGGGGGGATGCCACCCGGGTGATGCTCACCCGCATCTACGGCACCGCCTTCCCGAGCGCCGAGGCGCTGGAGCAGCACCTGAAGTGGCGGGAGGAGGCGCGCAGGCGCGACCACCGGCGGCTGGGGCCGGAGCTCGACCTCTTTTCCATCCACAACGACACCATTGGAGCGGGGCTCGTGCTCTGGCACCCCAAGGGGGCCCGGGTAAGGCACGAGATCGAGACTTTCTGGAAGGAACGTCACTTCGAAGGAGGCTACCAGCTCGTCTACACCCCCCACATCGGCCGGGCCCGCCTATGGCAGACCTCAGGGCACCTGGACTTCTACCGGGAGGGGATGTATTCCCCCATGGATGTCGAGGGGCAGGAGTTCTACATAAAACCAATGAATTGCCCCTTCCATATCGCGATTTACAAGTCCAGAACCCGTTCCTATCGCGACCTTCCGATCCGCTACGCCGAGCTTGGCACCGTGTACCGGTACGAGCGCTCCGGGGTTTTGCATGGGCTGCTTAGGGTGCGGGGGTTCACCCAAGACGATGCCCACATCATCTGCCGCCCTGATCAGGTGGAGGAGGAGATCCAGAGGGTGCTCCGTTTCGCCCTTTCCCTACTCCGGACCTTCGGCTTCAGCGAGTTTTCCGCGCACCTTTCCACCCGGCCAGCTAAGTTCGTGGGGGCTCCGGAGGACTGGGACCGGGCCACCGAGGCCCTCAGGCGAGCCATCGAGGCGGAAGGCCTGGATTACGACGTAAAGCAAGGCGAGGGGGCGTTCTACGGCCCCAAGATCGACATCGATATCGAGGACTCCCTCAGGCGGGCCTGGCAGCTCACCACCATCCAGTTCGACTTCAACCTGCCTGAGCGGTTCGACATGACCTACGTGGGCGAGGATGGACGGGAACATCGGCCCTACATGATCCACCGGGCGCTCCTCGGGTCCCTGGAGCGGTTCTTCGGGATCCTGATCGAGCACTACGGCGGAGCGTTCCCTGTCTGGCTTGCGCCGGTGCAGGCGGTGGTTTTGCCCATCACCGAGGGGCAGATCCCTTATGCCGAGGAGGTGGCTGGGAAGCTTGCGGCTGCCGGGATCCGGGTGGAGGCCTGGACCCGGGGGGGAAAGACCCTGCGCTATCTCATCCGGGAGGCCCAACTCCAGAAGATCCCCTACATGCTGGTGTGTGGGGCTAGGGAAGCAGGGTCAGGGACTGCTGCGCTGCGGCTTCGCACTGGCGAGGACCTCGGTCCTCAGCCCATCGAGGGGATCATTTCCCGCATCCAGGCGGCCATAGCTTCCCGCGGTCCGGAGTTGTGAGGCGGCTTTGAGAAAGCAAAGCGCGGAGCTGGGGGAGGGCGGCTTCCATGGCCTCCTCCCCAGCCCGGATCCCCTCGGCCGCGCGTAGGTAGTTTATCTTTGGCGGAAGCTTGGGCCGCACCAAGACGTCCGCCGGCCAAAGGGTGAGTTTGAGGCGCAGGATCTCCTGCTGGAAGATGGCCACCGACTGATTGATCACGGTATACAGCCCGGGGAGGGGTCGCTCCTCCTTCTCTTGTTCTTCCGCCACCTCGGCCAGGAGTCCCACCAGGCTCGCCGGCACCCAGGTGCGGCCCTTGAGCTCCTCCCCCAGCCGCTGGGCCAGCTGGCGCCAAACCCGCCGGCCTTCCGGGGTGGTGGGCCGGGGCTTGGGGGTGATGTCCACCGCGATCACGATCTCCGCCCCTAGCTCCCGGCATACCCGGACCGGCAGCGGTTCCACCAGCCCTCCATCAACGAGGATCCTTCCCTTCCACTTCACCGGAAAGAAGATCCCCGGGATGGCGGTGGAGGCCCTAAGCGCATCCACCAAGGGACCCTCCCTGAGCACCACCGCCTCCCCGGTGTCGACGTCCGTGGCCACAGCGGCGAACGGGATCTTGAGGTTCTCTATCCGCAGGTCCCCGAACACGGACTTAAGGTACTTCCTGAGCTCGCCCCCGGAGCTCAGGCCTGCCCGGGGGAAGGTGGGAAAGAAGTTCCTCACCATCCTCGGCAGATTCGTGTTAAGCCACTCCCGCTCAATCCATTCCACGGGAGCCCCGGCGGCGTAGGCCCCGCCCACCATGGCCCCGATGCTCGTGCCGGCGACGGCGGAAACCTTGATGCCCTCGCGCTCGAGCACCTTGAGGACGCCCGCGTGGGCCGACCCCCGGGCCCCTCCCGAGGCAAGCGCCAGCCCGATCTTCGGTCCCTCAGAAGCAGTTCGATCCGGCATTCCCATGCCTCCACTTCCAAAGCTCGATCACGCCTTGCCGGCTCAGGTAGAAGAAGCCCAGGGCCACTACCGGGAGTACGGCAAGCCTTTGGGCAAGGGCGAAGGTCACAGCCCCATCGATCGGCAGGCCCATGATCTTAAAGATGCCGACATAAGCGCCCTCGGCAACCCCTATCCCTCCGGGGGTCAGCCAGAAAAGGAGGGAGGATAGGTTGCCAAGGGCGAGGAAAACGGCGAGCTCCTCAGCCGAAAGGATTCGACCGTAGCCAAGGGCAAAGAAGATAAATGGGGCGAGCGCGTTAAGGCAAAACATGAGGGCGACGAAGCCGGCGGCCTTGGCGACCGCTTCCCGGTGGCCGGAAAGGGCCCTTTGAAGAGCACTTTTGACCTCCAAAAGGGCTTCATTCCCCCGCTCGAGGAACGCCCAGCGGGGGAGGAACCGGCGGGCAAAGGCCAGGCACCGCGAGGCCCAGGGGGTCCGTTGGGTGACCCCTACGAGCGTGGCGCCCGCGATGAACGCAGCCGCCCCAGCAAGGGAGAAAACCCCTTGCCGAAGTGCAGAAGGGAGCTCGCCCCGCAGCCCCACTGCCCCGGCCCAGAACAAAATGCCCGCAGTCCCGGCCGCCAAAAGCACCTTCTCCAGCACGATTGCGGCCACGACCTTATGGCCAGGCGCCGAAAACTCCCGGGATGCCCAAAGCGCGCGTACGGGCTCTCCAGCAAGGTTGCAGGAAGGGATCGAATATCCCAACGCATAACCCCCGGACATGACCCGGAAGACGGAGGGAAACGGAGCGCGTATCCCTTGGGCGTGCAAAAGCCACCGCCATCCCTCCACCCCGCAGGAGAAGCTGAGCACCCCGTTAAAAACAAGGGCAGCGATGCCCCCCGCCCCCAGGACTCCCATCCGAGCCAGGATGTCCCCGGGGTGAGCCATCCACACCACTGCCCCAAGGAGCAGCAACCCCAGAACCGCAGAGATCAAGAGTCCTTTGCGCCTTCCGCCCATCGCCCTACCCCGTGGCGTCAGAGAGGCTTCCCAAGGACATGCACGTGCAGCGCCATTTTCGCACCGGCGATCATGTCCCGAGCGAGCGCCGGCCGAAGCTTCCTGGCCGAGGTGAGGACGACAAGATCGGGAAGGTACCGGACCTTTCCTACCTTGCGAAGCTTGAACCCCAGCTGGATGTCCTCCCAATCGGAGTACAACCGCCCCTCCGGGGAGCGGAACCCTCCCACCCTGAAAAACGCCTCCTGCCTGACAGCGAAGTTGGCCCCTGAAAAGTGAGGAAGCCCAAGCAGCTGCCAAACGGCTCGCTGCCCCAAGACCAGTCCCTCCTCATAAATAGGGATCAACGGCCTGACCGGTGTCCGGGGAGCGGAACCCGGCTTATGGCGATAAGGGCCGAAGACCGCGACCACTTCCGGGCCCTCTTCAAAAACTTGGTGGATCCGCTCCAGCCAGTCCGTCGGGACAACCGTGTCCGCGTCGGTGGAAGCGATGATCTTCCCGCGCGCCGCACGGAACCCTGTCTCCCGGGCATAAGGGATCCCCTGCCGGGGCTCACGGATCACCCGGGCGCCGTAACGGGCGGCGATGGCCGGGGTGGCATCCCGACAGCCGTTGTCCACTACGATGACCTCGAAATCGGGGAACGTCTGGCTGGCCAGACTCTCCAAACAGTCCCCGATCTCCCGCTCCTCATCCAGCGCGGGAATCACTACACTGAGCTTGGGCCACCGGTTCCAGCTTTGGAAGCTCATCGCCCGCTTTCAGTCCGCGGAGATACTCAGACTCCCACACCGGATCGAGCAACGCCGCACAGGCCCGGTTGTATTCCTTAAGGCCTTGGCAGTAGCCCGGATCCTGGATCGCCTGGGCCGCCTCGAGGTTTATGGGCTTGGGCTTGTACTTCTCAATAAGTCCTTGCATGAACTCGAAGTGGTCCCGATGTGGACAGGGAAGGATCAGGTTCTTCGTCTCCTGGGGCGGCGTTTTGTACCCATACATCTTCTGCCAGCTTCTGATCTCCTTGAAGAAGTCGACCTCCATGAGGTCCATGATGGTGCCGCCTCTCTTGTAAATCTCGTGGATGTTCGTCGCGGCGTAGGGGATGAATACGCAAGGGGTGACGTCCCCGTTCCAGTTGATGTAGAAGTAGCCGGCCTGGCGGCCTGCGGCAAGGCAGCCGTGCACCGCCGTGCCGGAGTTCCAGAAGTCCATGAGGAAGACCCGCTTCTCCTTGATCACCTGCCAGATACGCCGCTGGAGCCGGAGGCGCTGCTCAGGGGTGATCATGAGGGAGAGGTCATAGCCCCGGCCGATCGGCATGTACTGGAAGATCCAGCCGTACATCGCCCCCTGCTCCTCGAAGTAGAACTCCACCACCTCGTCCGAGAGGAGCTCGTCACAGTTGAACCGCGTGGCGGTCATGGAGATGCCGAACGGCACTCCCGCGGCCCGCAGGTTGGCGAAGGCGTTCATCACCTTGCCGAACACACCCTCGCCCCGGCGCTCTTCAGTGGTGGCCACCTTCCCCTCCACCGAGATGGCCGGGGTCATGTTCCCCAGCTCCCCCATCCGCTTGGCCGTTTCCTCGTCGATCAGGGTGCCGTTGGTGTAGATGAGGAAGAACATCTCGGGATGCGCTTCCGCGATATCCAGGAGGTCCTTTCCGTCGCTTCTGTACATGAACGGCTCCCCGCCGGAGATGACCACGAAACACATCCCCCAGAGCTCCGCTGCCTCGTTCAGAATTCGGTCGAAGGTGGCAAAGTCCAGGGTCCTTGGATGCTCCTCTGTTCCGGCATAGCAGCCTTTGCAGTGGAGGTTACAGGCCCGGGTGGGGCTGATGACGAGGAATCCGGGTGGATAATCCCCGTACTTTTGCTTGAACGCCTCTTTGGCCGGGTGCTTCCCAAGACGCCTGCGTCCAAACTCAATGAACTTGCGCAGTGCCTGCTTGGAAACCAGCCCCTTTCGCAACACCCGATCGAAAGAGTACACGAGCCCCCGCATGGTAAGCCACTCGTCCCGCTTCACCCCCGGGGGGTTGTTCGAGCGCTTCAGAACTTCCCAGATGGCCCGGTCGGCCAGCCACACCGCGCTCCCCCGAAGCGCGTTGTTGCGCGCGATCCCAAGCAAGAGGCTTTCCGCCGTCGTAGGCTTCCTTTCAACGAGAGCCTTTGCCATCCTACTCACCCCCAGTTCGCCATACGAGTTTTAACATCTTAAAAACGAACGTTCGTTCGAATACTGTAAACGAATCACGATTATTTGTCAAGCATCCTCACTCCAAGGCCAGGGGAAGGGCCCTCGCCCTTTGCGCGTGCTCCCGCGCCCTCCGCACCTCGGCCACCGCCTTGGGTTCCACTCCCAAGGCCTCGGCCACCGCCCCGTCCGTGGCCCCCTGGGCGAGGAGGGAAAGGATGAGATCGAGCTTCTCATATGACATCCCCAGGGCAAGCTCATCGGTGATCCCGGGGATGAGATCCGGGGACGGGGGCTTTTCGATGATCTCCTCGGGCACCCCCAGGTACCGGGCCAGGGCCCTCACTTGTGTTTTGAAGAGGTGCCGGATGGGGTCGATGTCGCACGCCCCATCCCCGTAGCGGTCGTAGTGGCCCACCTCCCACTCGCTGCGGTTGGTGGTGCCCACCACCGCGTAGTTCAGTCGGGAGGCACGCTGGTAGAGCACGATCATGCGCAAGCGCAGCTTCGGCAGGGCGAAGCTCGCGAAGGAGAACTCCGGCCGCTCCGCCGGCGGCCCCAGGGAGTGGACAAGAGTGGACACCCCTTTCCTCCGCTTGAAGCGGCCGTATACCCAGCGTACCAGCCACGGCCGGGCAGCCCAGCGTGGAACGGGCCTATACGCCCCCAGGGCCGAGAGGATCGGGGTGAGGTCGAGCTCCTCGGCCTCGATCCCAAGCTCCCTCGCCACCCTGCGCGCGTCCTCGAGGGACCGGGGGTCCGAGTCCCGCTCGGGGAGGATCAGGGCCCGCACCCTCCGCGGGGAAAGCGCCCGCACGCAGAGGTAGGCCACCACCGCCGAGTCCAGTCCACCGGAGAGCCCGAGCACTGCCCCTTCCTTCCCCAGCTCCTTCACCGCGCGGGCGATGAAGGCCGTTATCCTCTGCGTCTCGGCCTCAGGGTCGATGGCAAGCCCATGTTCCGGCCGCATGCTTACCTGCTCCCAGATCGCAGGCCCCAAAGGAGCCACCCTACCAGGACGGCCGCCCCCACGTAGCCCAGG
>JAGGRX010000136.1 GCA_021159405.1 Candidatus Bipolaricaulota bacterium
CTCCGCCACCTCTCGGACGGCCTTCTTTATCTCCTCTTTCGGCAGGTGGCGCATCCTTAAGCCAAAGCCGATGTTCTTCTCCACGGTCATGTGGGGGAACACGGCGTAGCTTTGAAACACCATGGCGATGCCCCTTTTGGCCGGCGGAAGCTCCGTAACATCCCGGCCCCCGATGAACACCTTGCCTTTGTCTACCCGCTCGAGACCGGCGATGCAGCGCAAAGTGGTGGTCTTGCCGCAGCCGGAGGGGCCTAGAAGCACCAGGAACTCCGCTTCCTGCACCAAAAGATTTAGATTCTTAACCGCCTCTACCTTGCCGAACGTTTTTCGTACGCCTTTTAGCCTAATCTCCCCAGCCATGTCTCACCTCTCCGCCGTGGCCCCGCCCCACATGTGGAACAGATACCGCCGAATCAAGAACATGAACAGGAGCGCAGGCAGGATCATGAAGAATCCCCCGGCGAATCTGAAATCCAGCGGCGAAGCCTGGATGGTAGTGATGATATGTGCCGGTAGGGTTCGGTTGTGCACCGTGAGGATGGCCGCGGCGAACACCTCGTTCCAGGAAACGACGAAGGTGAACATGGCCGCCGCGGCCAAGCCTGGAAGGGCAAGCGGCAAAGCCACCCGGACGAACGCCCCCAGCCGGCTGCACCCAAGCGTCATGGCCGCCTCCTCCAACTCCTTGGACACCCCCATGAAGATACTGGTGGTGATGATCACGGCAAATGGTAGGGCCATAGCAGTGTGGATTAAGGCTACTCCCACTAAGGTGTCGTAAAGCCCCCACCTAATGAAGGTAGTGGCCAAGGGGACAGCTAGCAGGGCGGTGGGGAACATCCGCGTGATGAGGACCCCCAGCCGAAAGGCTTCCCTTCCCCGGAAGAGGAATCTAGCCACCGCATATCCTGCTGGTGCCCCCACTGCCAGGGTGAAGGCCAACGTGAGCAGTGCCACCTCCACACTGTTTAAAAGCGAGCGCACCACCCCGTGCGCGCCCAGGAAAAACCGCATCGTCTCCAAGGAGAAGTAGCTTGGGATGATGGATCTAGGCCATTGGTAAAGCTCCTGCCTGGGGGTGAAGGCGGAGATGCCGATCAGGATGACGGGAATGATGACCCATAAGGCGAAGGCAAGCGCGGCCATGTAAAGGAGGGTCCGGCGCAGGAGATATGGGAAACTCATCCCCGTATCACCTCCGTCCTGGATCTCAGATACCTCAGGTAGACCCACGTCATGGCAATGGAGATTGCCATTAGCAAGACGGCGTAGGCAGAGGCAATGTGGGAATCACGATACAGGAATTGCCAGAAATAAGCTTCCCCTGCCAGGACGGGGGTGATCTGCCCGGCCAAGGCGAGCACCACGGCGAACGTCTGAAGGGCAAAGATCGTCCGGATGATCAGTGCCGCCTGCAGCGAGGGTTTAAGCAAGGGAAGAGTTACGTACCAGATCTTCTTCCATCCCCTTGCCCCCAGGACCTCGGCCGCCTCCAGATAATCCTTGGAAATCATTTGCAACCCAGCCACCAGGTTTACCAACACGATGGCGGTAGCCCGCCAGTGTTCTGCCGCCACCACGGATAGGAAAGTGTAGTTGATGTGCTGATAGGAGAGATAGTGGATCGGGTGCTCGATGATCCCCAAGGAGTAAAGGGCCGAATTCAAGAACCCGCGATGGGTGAAGATGGACAGCCAAATGAGGCCGGCCGCCAGGTCCGAGATCCCCAGGGGAAGGGCGTAGATGTACAGGAGGAACCTGGATCCCCTAAAACCCGTGTTGATAACGAGGGCCATGGCCAAGGCGGTGATCACGTTCAGGGGGACAATGGTAATGGTGTATAGAAAGGTGAACTTAAGGGCATCAAAGAAGCGTACATCCGAAACCATCTTTTTGAAGTAATCCAAAGTGAAGCCAGCGTCACCGTGAAAAGCGAGGCCGATCGCTTTGAAAAGCGGCATCAAGAAGAAGATCCCGATGAAGATGAGGGTGGGAAGGAGGAGCCAGTAAGGGAGCAAGGTATCTGTCCCCAGAAGCTTTCGCAGCCTTTCGTTCACGGGAAACAAAAGTGGGCGGGGAAGCCAGAGGCTTCCCCGCCTAACCCTTGGTTACTTGCCGTCGGGGGCCGGATACGGGGCTCCAGCCTCGATGTAGAGCTGCCTCAAGCGGGTGGCCTGGGTCCGCAGGAACTCCGGGTCCACCGGCTGGCCCTGAATGACGAACTTGTAGAAAGTGTCCTTGTAGATCTTCTTGTACTCGTCTGGGATGCCGCCGGGGATGAAGCAGACGATGGCATCCGGGGATGCCGCCTGGGCGGAGACCCCCTTGGCCAGGATCTGCAGGGCACCGGCGGGCACCGCCCCAGCCGCCTCAGCTACCGCTGGGAAGAACCCCACGCCTTGCAGGATCTTCACCTGCACCTCAGGGGTGGTGAGATAGTGGATGAGCTTGGCGGCCGCCTCCGGGTTCGGCGAGGTCTCCGGGATGGCTAGGCCGGCGAGCACCGAGATGAAGCCGCGGCCAGCAGGACCGGCCGGGGAGGGGATGGCGATGAAATCATCGGGCCGCTGGACAATGGCCTCCTTGACTCGGGCGGTGTGATCCCAGGCGATCCAGACCTCCTCGGAGAGGAGCGGCGTGTCCATGGCGTCCCAGGTGGGAGCAGCAGGGTTCACGTACTGCCACAGCTCCTGCATGTAGTTCCACATGTCCACCGCGGCGGCGGAGTCAAAGGCCAGCACCTGATAGCCGGTGAAGGAGGGGTAGAGGTAGCCATGGATAAACCGATGGAGGAGGCTCTTGGGGCCGGCCGGGATCCCCAGCTTCTGCTCCCCGGTGGCCTCATAGATGTTCTTGGCCCACTGAAGGAGGTCATCGTAGGTCAGAGCCCAGATGTCGGCACCCTCGGGGAGGTAATCGAGCGCCTTCTTGTTGATAACCATCAGGTAGGTGGCCTGCATCAAGGGGATGTAGACTTGCTTTCCGGCCATCCGGCCCTTGGACATCAGGGTAGGGCTGATGGTGCCGCCCGGGGTGATATCACTTACATCCGCCAATGCGTAGGCGAAGGGCGCAAGATCCCCGTGCAGGCCGCAGAGAACCGCTACCTCACCTGCACCGGCCTGGTATTCGGCCTCGATTCGGGAGGCAAACTCCGCATACTCAACGTTGAGGAGGTCCACAGAGATCCCGGTTTCCTCAGCAAAGGGGGCGAGGATTTGATTGCGCACGAACTCGCCTTCGGCAATCGGCGTGAACTGAGTGGACATCCAAGTAATGTCCGCAGCGGACGCCAAAACTCCAAACGCCAGAATACTTAGAGCACTTACCAAGATAAGTCGCTTCACTCCTACCTCCTTTCTCTATTCCAGAGCCTCAACTTTTTTCTTCAGGAGAACTCACCACAGAGCCCACTGCCTTGCTCCAGCCGATCACCCCCTAAAGATTGGTTTAGACCATTATAGAGAGGGCAGGCACCTTGCGTCAAGAACTCAGGAAGCCTGCGCTGAGCGGACAAGGTTCCATTCTAGCTGGAGAAGGGGGTGTTGCCTTTTCCGGCAAAGGCTATACAATCCGGCCCAAAGGCGCCATGTCGCGTATTGGCATTTGTCATTTTCGGGTTGGGGAAACGGACGGGGTCTCCCTGGAGATCGACAAGTGGCGGGCGGCCCTGGAGGCCTTAGGCCATAGCGTCTTCTTATGTGCGGGGCGCTCCGGTGGAGAGGAGGCGTTCCTCATCCCTGAGCTCTCCTTGGATCATCCCGAGGTCGCAAAGATCAGGAGAAACGCGTTTCAGAGCTTCACCGACTATCCCTCCGAACAGGAGCTTCACACCCACATCGAAGCGCTGGCCGCTCGGATCGAAAGGGGATTGCGCCACTTCGTAGACGTGTACGACCTGGATCTTTTGATCGTGGAAAACATCTGGTCCCTTTCACCACATCTACCTGCCACTTTGGCCTTGTGGAGGACGGTGCGGTCCTTGCGGCTTCCGGCGATTGCCCATCACCACGATTTCTATTGGGAAAAAGATGACTACCGGGGCCCCACCTGCGGGCTTGTTAGGCGGCTCCTTTCCGAATACTTCCCGCCACGTGATCCGCAGGTTGTGCACGTGGTGATCAATCGTCTGGCCCAGGAGGAGCTCCGCCGGCGGGGGATCGAATCCATCGTGATTCCCAATGTCCTGGACTTCGGGCAAAGGCCGAAGCTTGACGACTTCAATCAGGATTTCCGAGAGCGATGCGGACTTGCCCCAGGGGATGTGGTCCTGCTTCAGTCGACCAGGATCGTGCGGAGGAAGGGGATTGAGCTGGCGGTGGACTTGGCCTGCGCCCTTTCGCAGCCGCAATTCGAAAAAGCACTGCGCCGCCGCGTGCAGGCACGTGGAGGACACGGGGAAGTACATCCTGTGCTTCTCTTCCCCAACCTTGTTGAGGACAGCTTTTATTTTGAGCAGCTCCAGGATAGGATCTCCCGCCGGGGAGTGGACGCACGGTTTGTCTCCGACCGAGTGGCCTTCAAGCGGGCGCAACGGGATGGCGAGAAGGTCTACTCCTTTTGGGACACTTATCTATTCGCCGACGTTATGACTTATCCCTCATTGCAGGAAGGGTGGGGCAACCAGTTTCTGGAAGGGGTGTGGGCGAAGCTGCCGGTGGTCCTCTTTGAGTACCCGGTTTTCAGGACGGACATCGCCCCGCTTGGCTTCAAGTACGTATCTCTTGGGGACAAGGTGGAGCAGGATAGTGACGGCCTGCGGCGTGTTCCGACCCCCGTGCTTAAGCGGGCGGCAAAGGAGGCGGCCGGGCTCCTCTCCTCCCCGCGGCAGTACAAGCAAGTGGTGGAGCACAATTACACGCTGGCGCGGCGCTACCTGTCCCTGGAGAGGCTCCAGGAGCTGTTGGGAACAGTGGTGGCAAGGGCCTTGGAGGAGGGGCCATGAAGACCATCATTCTGGCTGGGGGGTATGCGAGGCGCCTGTGGCCCATCACGCTCGACCGTCCCAAGCCACTCCTTCCGGTGGCTGGAAAACCGATCCTGGATTACACGTTAGAAAAGTATCCGTTTTCGGATCCCCCCATCCTCTCCGTGAACCGGAGGTTCGAGGGGGACTTCTTGCGGTGGGCCAAAGGGAGGCAGTTGCCGGTGGAATTGGTGGTGGAGGAAAGCCGGGCCGAGGAGGAGAAGCTCGGCTCGGTGGGGGCGCTCGCCTACCTGGTGGAGCGCCTGGCTTTGGACGATGACCTCCTGGTGATCGGGGGAGACAACCTGTTTCCCTTTGACCTTGAGGCCTTTGCGGGCGCTTTTAGTGGGGATCCTTTGGTGGCCTTATGCGACCTCGGCGATCCTGCCCGGGCACGGCGGAAGTACGGGGTAGCGGTGGTGGAAGGCGACCGGGTGGTGGAGTTTCAGGAAAAGCCGGAGGCCCCCAAATCCGCCCTTGCCAGCACCGCCTGCTATCTCTTCCCCCGCCGGGTTCTTCCCTATTTCAAGGAATTCTTGGCCCAAAGCTCGGCCGGAGGGGATGCCCCAGGGTACTTTCTGTCCTGGCTCCTTGCCCGGGAGCCGATCCAGGCCTTCGTGTTCAGCGGGGACTGGTTCGACATCGGCGGGCGCGAGGCCTATATCGCAGCCAACCTCCACTTCGCCGGGGGGGAGAGTTGGGTTCATCCCGAGGCGGAGGTGCGGGCGTCTCGAATCCAGCGCTCGGTGGTGCTCGGTCCCTGCCGGATCGAGGGAGCAGTTCTCACTGGCTGTGTGGTGGACGAGGATGTCGAGCTCATCGGGGTCCGGCTCGAGGACATGCTGATAGGGCGGGGGAGCAGGTTGCGCGGCTCATAGACCCATTGACAGGTCGCCCTTTACCCTCGAGAATGCGCTAGTCCAAATTCTCGAGGTGAGTTTCATGCGAAGACTTCTGGGAATCGTCCTGTTGGGTTTGGGAGTGGGCCTTGTCGCCCTGGCCCAAGAGCCAGTGGCCGTCGTCAACGGGGAGCCCATCTCCCGCCAGGAGCTGGACCAAGCGACCGGCCTTAGTTCCCTCATCTTCACCATCTATCGGCAATTCCCTCGCTTTGCGCAGACCCTGCTTACCACGGACGAGGGGGCAGCCCTCATCCGCCGCTACCAGCATGATGTCTTGGAACAGCTCATCCTGAGGAAGCTTCAGGTCCAAGAGGCGGAGTCCCGGGGCCTTGAGCCGGACGCGGACGTCTTGGAGGCCAAGGTACAGGAGACCATGGATCAAATCCTGGAGCAGAACAACCTCACGGAGGAGGAGCTCGCCGACATCCTCGCCCGGCAGGGGCGTACCGTCGAGGGGTTCCGGGCCGATGTCGCCGCCCAAGTCAGGGAGCAGCTGATGATCCAAGCTCTCAGAGATGTGGTGACGGCCGCCGCCTCGGTGAGCGAGGAGGAGATAGAAGGGTATTACCAGGAGCATCAAGACCGGTTCACGACCGACTCAGGCGAACTCAAGCCGCTTGCGGAGGTACACGATGACATTGCCGCGCTCCTGCTTGACCAAAAGCGGAGCAAGCTATGGAACACGTGGCTTGAAGAAGCCCGCGCTCAGGCCGACGTTCAAATCCTGCTGGGCGAGGAGGAAAGCTCAGGATAATGGAAGGCGGGGAGGATGCCGGAGCTTAGGAAAGGCCCGCTTCTGAGGCGCTGGGTCATCGTCGCCCCTGAGCGGGGAAAGCGCCCTTTGGATTTCCGGACCGAAGATGCCCCTGAGATCAAGCGAAGGGGAAAGTGCCCATTTTGTCCTGGAAACGAACACATGACCCCTCCGGAGATCTACAGGGTCCCTGCCGGCGACTGGCGGGTCCGGGTGGTGCCAAATAAGTTCCCGGCCCTCTCGGACTACCCCGCCCTGAACCCCGCTTCGCAGGGGCCCTTCCTCAAGATGAACGGGGTGGGGGCTCACGAGGTGGTCATCGACACGCCTGACCATGCCCATGACCTGGATGAGCTCCCCCAGGAGCAGGTGGAGCTCGTGGTGGAGACCTATGTACATCGGCTCCGCTGCCTGGCCGAGGATGGGCGCTTCCGCTACGTGCAGCTTTTCAAGAACCACGGTGCCAAGGGAGGGGCTTCCCTTTCGCACCCTCACTCCCAAATCGTAGCTACCCCGATCGTTCCGCCCGAAGTCGAGGCCCGGCTAGGCGCTGCCCGCGACCATTACGAGCGCAGCGGAACCTGCCTGGTTTGCACGCTCCTTGAGGAAGAGCTTTCCGCTGGGGAACGAGTGGTTGAGGTTTCGGAAAAGTTCGTTGTCCTTGCCCCTTACGACTCCCGGTTTCCATTTGAGCTTCTCATCGTGCCCCGGTTCCATGCCCACGACTTTGTCGCCATGACCCAGGAGGAGAGGGCAGCGTTTGCCGGCGTGCTGAGGCGGACGTTGGCGCGGCTCAGGAACCTCCTGGGCGACGTGCCGTATAACTTCGTCCTTCAAACGAGCCCGGTCCCTGAGCCGGGGAAAGGGTGGGATTGGCCTGAGCTTCCGTCGGGGTACCATTGGCATTTGGAGATCCTTCCCCGGCTTACCCAACTGGCCGGTTTTGAATGGGGAACAGGGATGTACATCAACCCCGTGCCGCCGGAGGAGGCAGCCCGGCATCTGCGGGGGGTAAAGCAATAAGGAGGTGTCATGCCATTCTTTGGTGGAGAGGAACTGCGGCGGATTTATCTAAAGGCACAAAAGGAGCGGTTCGCCCTGGTGGCCAACAACTTCGCCGAGCCCAACGTGCTTCTGGGACTCCTTTCGGCCTATGAAGAGGCAAAAAGCGATCTTCTCCTTCAGATCTCTTTGGGAGCGGCGAAGTTCGCGGGTGGCGGAAGACCCCTCCCTGGCCTGAGGGCCCTTGTGGGGTACGTGCGGGCCCTGGCCGCCGACGTCAAGATCGGCGTGTTCGTCAACTTGGATCACATCACCCCCGATCACATCGACGATTTCCTGAGGCCGGCCATCGAGGAGGGGCTTTGTTCCTCGGCGATGATCGATGCCTCCGCTTTGCCCTTCGAGGACAACGTGGCCGCCACAAAGCAGGTGGTAGAGCTCGCTCGCCCGCATGGCGTGTTGGTGGAGGGTGAGCTCGGAAAGATCAAGGGGGTAGAGGAGGGGGTCGCCTCCGACGAGGCCTTTTATACCGACCCCGATGAGGCCCTGGAGTTCGTGGAGAGGACCGGGGTGGATCTTTTGGCCGTCTCCGTGGGGACGCAACATGGGGTGTCAAAGGGGCGGGACCTCGTGTTGCGGGTGGATTTGGCTCAGAAGATAGACGAACGGCTTCGGGGTGCAGGCTTTCAGGTCCCCCTGGTTCTGCACGGGGCGTCGGGCCTCTCGGGGGACCAGGTCAAGGCCCTGGTGGCAGCCGGGGTGTGCAAGGTGAACAAGGACACCACCTACCAGTACGTCTATGCCCACGCTGCCTGTTCCTTCTACCTTGAAAACCGCGCTGAGATCCTCCCACCCGAGGGCGCCACGTTCGATCCCATCACCTTTGAGGTCAGCGCCGGCAATTGGTCCCCCAACAAGAAGGTTTTCGACCCTCGGGTGATGGGGAGGAAGGTCCAGGCTGCCATTTCCGAGGTGGCTAGGGAGTGCTTGCGGCAAGTAGGGTCGGAAGGGAGGTCGCTTTATGCCTAACGTGAAGAAGATCGGAGTGCTCACGGGAGGCGGGGATTCCCCAGGGATCAACTCGGCCCTCAGGGCCATCGTGAGGAGAGCCTCTGCCGAGGGGATCGAGGTGGTGGGCTTTCGGGATGGCTGGAAGGGGCCAATAGAAGGTGACGCCCAGCCCCTCACCCTCGCCGACGTCTCCGGGATCCTCTATATGGGCGGGACCATCCTGGGCACCTCCCGCACCAATCCCTTCCGGAAGGAAAAACGGGACGGGGAGGTGGTCTGGGAGCCCACGGAGAAGGTGGATGCGATCGTCGAAAACTTGGAGAAGCTTTCGATCGATGCCCTGATCGCCATCGGGGGCGACGATACCCTAGGGGTGGCCCACCGGCTCGCGAAATACGGGGTTAAAGCCGTGGGCATCCCCCAGACCATCGACAACGACATCGGGGGAACGGACTACGCCATCGGCTTTCATTCGGCTCTGGCCACGGTAACCGATGCCCTGGACAAGCTTCACACCACCGCCCACGCCCATCACCGGCTGCTCATCGTGGAGGTCATGGGGCGGGATTCCGGTTGGATTGCCGTCTATGGGGGCCTTGCCGGCGGGGCGGACGTGATCCTCGTGCCTGAAGGGCCGCCTGAGGGCTCCTTCTCGGTGGACGACGTGGAAAAGGTGGTGAAAAGGCGCCTTGCGCAGGGGAAGAGGTTCTCCATCGTGGTAGTGGCAGAAGGTGCCCGCCCCAGGGAGCTCGGCGGCCGGCAGGTGGCGCGCGGTGAGGTGGATGCCTTTGGGCACGTGCAGCTTGGCGGGGTGGGCTATTGGCTGGCGGATGAGCTCAAGAAGAGAGATCTTCCCCTCACCCCCCGGGTGACCGTGCTCGCTTACCTCCAGCGGGGCGGCATCGCCACCCCCTTCGATCGGCTGCTCGCCACCAGGTTCGGGGTCAAGGCGGTGGAGTTCGCCTTGGAAGGCCGGTTCGACGTGCTCACCGGCCTCTGGGGCACGGAGATCCGGGCCGTCCCCTTGGGGGAAGCGCTGGCTCAGTGCCCCAAGCCGGTCGATCCGGAGCTGTTGCGGGTGGCAAAGGTTATCTGTCCCGGTTAGGTAGGAGGTAGGCGTGCGAAGGGCGCTTCTGTTGGTGTTGGCCATTGGCTTCATCGCCCTGGGGGCGGGCCAGGAAGCCGACCTGTTTTCCCCCCTTGAGGACGTATACCGACTCATCCACACCTACTACTACCGGGCGGATCAGGTCACCGACGAGCAGCTGCTGCACGGGGCATTGCGGGGGATGATCGAGTCCTTGGGCGATCCTTACTCCGCCTTCTTCGACCCGGAGGAGTATGCCCGCTGGCAGGAGTCCCTATCCGGAGAGTACTCCGGGGTGGGGATGGAGATCACCATTCGGGACGGGAAGGTGACGGTGGTGTCTCCCTTGCCCGGGACCCCGGCCGAGCAAGCGGGCATCCGCCCCGGCGACTGGATCCAGGCCGTGGACGGGAAGTCCACCGAGGGCTGGACCCTGGAGCAGGCCTCCATGGCCATCCGGGGGCCGGAGGGTACCCCGGTTACCCTCACCGTTCAGCACCCCGACGGCACCGTGGAGGACATAACCATCCTCCGGGCCCGCATCCACGTGGACCCGGTGCGGGCCGAGTACCTCGCGGACGAACACGTGGGGTACGTGCGGATCCTTCGCTTCGACTTCGATACCCCAGCGGAGTTGGGGAAAGCCCTTTACAGCTTCCCCTTGGACGAACTTCAGGGCCTGATCCTGGACCTGCGCTACAACCCCGGGGGGCTCCTCCAGTCCGCGGTGGGCGTGGCCAGCTTCTTCATCGACGAGGGGGTGATCGTCCGCACCACAGGCCCCTCCTTCGGAAGCCGGGTTTACTCTTCCCACGGCAACAGCTTTCCCAACCTGCCCCTGGCCGTGCTCGTCAACGAGGGCACGGCGTCCGCTTCGGAGATCGTGGCCGGGGCGATCCAAGACCATGGGGTAGGGGTGCTGGTGGGGCGAAAGACGTTCGGCAAAGGCCTGATCCAGGAATTCGTGATGCGTCTTCCAGACGGTTCGGCGATCAAGCTGACCACTGGCGAGTACTTCACCCCAAGCGGGCACCCGGTGCAGGACGTGGGACTGGAGCCGGACATCGAGGTAAAGTGGCCGGAAGGGCTCGCGGAGGGGGAAGACCCGGACCTGGCCGCCGCCTTGGAGTGGATTCATTCACAAGTTGCCGAGCCGGCAAAGGTTCCCTGATCGCTTGCAAGCCGCCGTGCTCGGGGCGGGAAGCTGGGGCACCGCTTTCTCCCGGCTTCTCGCCCGGGCCGGCCATCGGGTTACCCTGTGGGCGAGGCGACCCGAGCAGGCCGCCGCCCTTTCCCGCGACCGAGAGAACCGTGAGTATCTCCCCGGGGTGAGGCTTCCGGATGAGGTTCTGATTACATCAGATCTAGCCGAAGCCGTGGCAGGGGCCCAGGTGGTGTTCTTCGCGATCCCCAGTTTCGCCATGAGGGACGTGGCCCGCCGGGTTGCGCCCCACCTTCCGGCAGGTATTCCGATCGTGCATCTCGCCAAGGGGCTGGAGCGGCCGACGGGCCTCCGTATGTCGCAGGTGCTATCCTGTGTCCTCCCAGGGCACCCCCTGTTCGCCCTATCCGGCCCTTCCCATGCCGAGGAAGTGGGGCGGGATCATCCCACCGCGGTGGTCCTGGCTGGAGAGGACTTGGGGCTTGGGGCCCGCCTTCAGCATGCCTTGATGACGCGTAGATTCCGGGTGTACCTGTCGGATGACCTCCTTGGGGTGGAGTTCTGTGGGGCGGTGAAGAATGTGCTTGCTATCGGGACCGGCATTTCCGATGGCTTGGGTTACGGGGACAACACCCGGGCTGCCCTGATCACCCGTGGCCTGGTGGAGATGGCCCGCTTCGGCCGGGCGGTGGGGGCGCGGGCCGAGACGTTCTACGGGCTGGCCGGACTTGGGGATCTCGTGGTCACCGCCACCAGCGAGCATTCCAGGAACCGCCGGGTGGGCCTCCGCATCGGCCAGGGGGAGTCCTTGGATGAAATCCTCTCCGGGATGCGGATGGTGGCCGAGGGGGTGTTCGCGGTCGAGGTCCTGTACAAGAAGGCAGCCGAGCTGGGCGTGGAGATGCCCATCACCGAGGCGGTGTACCGGGTGCTCTACAAAGGGGAACCCCCCCGGGCCCAGATCGACCGGCTCATGCTCCGTCCCCCCCGCCGGGAGTTCTAAAGGTGACCGCGTACTTGTATGGGTTGATGGCAGGAGGGTGCCCCGCTAGAATTCCTTTGTTGAGGGCGGATAGCTCAGTTGGTAGAGCGCTCCCTTCACGGGGGAGAA
>JAGGRX010000123.1 GCA_021159405.1 Candidatus Bipolaricaulota bacterium
CCTCGGGGGGGAGGGTGGTAGGGGTGGCCTGCCTGGTGGACCGTCGCCTGGATAAAAGGCTATCCCTGCCGGTGGTTTCCCTTCTCAAGCTTCCGATCGAGACCTTCCCCCCTGAAACTTGCCCCCTTTGCCGGGCCGGGATCCCCCCCATCAAGCCCGGCAGCCGCCCAGGATAAAAACGGATCCCGGGGGAGTATAATCCTCAGTGCTAAAACCCTTTAGGAGGTGGTATTGTGCGTAGGATCACGCTTCTAGTTCTTGTCTGGGCGGTTGCCCTGGGGGCTTTGGGGCTGGCCCAGGAAATCGGAACCAGGGATCATCCCATCATCTGGGTGTTCCCGCCTTCCACCAACCCGGCGGTGATCGTGGACATCGCCACCAAGATCGCGGCCGACATCGGCAAGATGACCGGTCTTTTCATCGAGCCGCGGGTGATGCCGGACTACGCGGCCCTGATCGAGGCGTTCAAGTCCGCCGAGGGCGACGTGATGGGCGTTCCCACCACGGACCAATACGCCCGCATCTCGGTGGAGACGAACTTCAAGACCACCCCGCGCCTGGCCGCCGTTCGCTACGGTTATCCGTATTACTTCGCCTCCATCTACGCCCCCCGGGACAAGGGCTTCACCTCGGTGGAGGACCTCAAGGGCAAGGTGTGGATCTACAACGACGAAGGCTCCACGTCCGGGTACAAGCTCCCCAAGATGTTCTTCGACCAGCACGGAATCACCTTCTCCGGGGTGGTGAAGTCCGGTGGTCACGTCAACTCCATGGTGGCGCTCCTGGAGGGCCAGGGCGACTTCTGCACCGGCTACGGCTCCCCGCCGCTTCCGCCCGATTGGGTGAAGGACACCATGCCGGGCTGGCGCTGGGAATACGGCATGTACCCCGAGCTGTGGGTGTGGGACCCGGTGGCAAACACCTTGCCCTCCGACTACTACCGGGGCGCGTGTGTGGACCTGAGGCGGGCGGTGGCCAAGCTCGGCACCTACGGCGACATCTGGGACATCGTCCAGAAGATCGGCATCGTGGACACCATTGGCCCCATGCCCAATGACTGCATCGCCTTCTCCCCTGGGTTCCCCAAGGACATCCAGGACAGGATCGTCGAGGCCATCATCGAGCACATCCATACCCCGGAGGGCCAGGCCTTGTGGGGCAACGAGAACTTCTACGAGTGGAAGGACGTGGAGGAGATCGACGATACCTACTACTGTAACTACCGGGCCCTGGTCGGCCTTCCCAACCCACCCACCTGCGGCGAGTAACCCCCCACCTTTAAGCTGACCGCACGGGGGAGGAAAAGCCCTCCCCCGTGCTTTATCATCCGAGTACCATGGCGGAGCCATACCTCGTGGTGGAGCACCTCACGAAGGTCTACGAGCGGGGTCAGGTGCTCGCGCTAAAGGACGTCTCGTTCACCGTGGAAAAGGGCGAATTCCTGGTGGTGATCGGCCTTTCTGGCTCGGGGAAGTCCACCCTGCTGCGCTGCATCAACCGCCTGGTCGAGCCGACGAGCGGCCGCATCTTCCTCGGTGGGGTGGAGATCACCCGGCTTTCGGCGCGCGAGATGCGCAAGATGCGGCGGAAGATCGGCATGATCTTCCAGCAGTTCAATCTCATCAAGCGGGCCACGGTGATGACGAACGTCCTCACCGGAAGGCTAGGTTACAATCCCACCTGGCGCACCCTGCTGGGACTGTTCCCCAAGGAAGACCGGGAGCTGGCCCTGAAGAACCTGGAGAGGGTGGGGCTTTCCGACAAGGCATACGTGCGGGCAGATGAACTCTCCGGGGGGCAGCAGCAGCGGGTGGGGATCGCCCGGGCGCTGATGCAGGAGCCGGAGCTTTTGCTTGCCGACGAGCCGGTCTCCGCCCTGGACCCGGCCACCTCCCACTCGGTGATGCAGTACCTTGAGCAGATGAACCGGGAGGACGGGGTCACAGTACTGGCAAGCCTCCACTTCCTGTCACTTGCCCGGCGCTACGGGACCCGCATCATCGCCTTAAAGGAGGGCCGGCTCGTGTTCGACGGCCCGCCCGAGGCGATCGACGACGCCAAGTTCAAGGAGATCTACGGCGAGGAGGCCGAGCAAGTCGAGGTCCGGTGAACCAAGGCGGAACAGGATGACTAGCGAGGCCGCGGCCGGCGTGCGCCCCAAAGCCAGGGCGGAAGGGAGCACCCTGCGCCGGCGCTTCCTCTCCTTCCTCCTTGATTGGATGATCTGGGGGTACATCGCCTATGGGGTGATGTACCTCCTCAACGCCTACTGGTGGACCGTTCCCCTGGAGCGCTACTACAGCACTCTCACCCTGCCCAGCTGGGGCTGGCCGCTTGCGGTCCTTGGGACCCTGGAGATGGCGGTCTGGTCGCGGAACCTCGGCCGGAGCCTGGGCCTCAAGGCGTTCGGCTACGAGGTGTGGGGGGCGGATGGAAAGCCCCCCACCGTGGGCCAGCGGGTGAAAAGGGCGCTCCTGTGGCACCTTTCGGTCCTGCCCTTGGGGGCGGGCTTCTGGAGCTCCCCGGAGAGGCCTTGGCACGATCGGCTGGCCGGAACGGAGCTTCACGTTCTTCCCAGCTCTCCGGCCCCCAAAAGGCGAAAGGCGCTTTTCTCCCAATGGGGGATTATGAGCCTGCTCCTCATCGCCCTCACCATCTGGCTGGGCTGGCTCATCATCAAAATCGACCCCAGGGTCCTGATCAGGCGGTGGGACGAAGGGTCCAGGATCTGGCTTGAGATGCTCCACCCCGACTTCCGCTACTTCGCCCGACCGGACCCGGCGTTCGAGCTGAGGAACCTGTCTTTCTCCATCCTGGATATGGCCGTGGTGACCCTGTTCATGGCGCTCCTCTCCACCATCCTGGGGGCGGCGCTTGCGTTCCCCCTCTCCTTCCTCGGAGCCCGCAACGTCATGGGTTTCAACCCGGCTGGGTGGCTGGTGTACTTCGTGATGCGGGGTCTGTTCAACATCTTCCGCTCCATCGACACCATGCTGTGGGCGGTGATTTTCGCCGTGTGGGTGCTGTGGGGGTCGCCACTTGCCGGGGTGCTCGCCCTCACCGTGCACACCATCGCCGCCCTGGGGAAGCTTTACTCAGAGCAGGTGGAGGGGATCGACCCCGGCCCGGTGGAGGCGGTGGCGGCGGCGGGCGGGTCCCGCATCGAGGTGATCCGCTACGCCGTGATCCCCCAGGTAGCGCCCTCCTTCTGGGCGTTCACCCTGTACCGGTGGGATATCAACGTGCGCATGTCCACGGTGATCGCCCTGGTGGGCGGGGGCGGGATCGGCGACCTCCTCTTCTACTACAAGAACCAGGGGGACTGGCCCAAAGTGGGCGCGGTGGTCATTGTAATCGTGGCCATCGTATGGGCCATGGACTACATCTCCGGCCGCCTTAGGGAAAGGATCGTCTGATGAACGGGTATCCTGACGGAATCGTAAAAGAACCGCCTGAATGGCTCAGCCGGCGGAGGCTCCTGGACGCGCTGATCCTGCGCCTGAAAGGGGCGGGCCAACGATTGGCCATCGTGCTCCTCGACATGCTGGCGATAGGCGTGTTGTGGATCCTGGTTAGCTACATCATAAGCTGGCATGTCTACGGGGTGATAGCCTACACCCTTGTGCCCTGGTGGCTGTTCGGCGTGGGGGTAGTGGAAGCGGCCGCCGTCTGGGAGAGCTTCGGCAGATCCCTGGGACACCGGCTGGCAAGGAAGGAACTGAGACCCCGGCAAGGCGGGAAGTCCACGCTGGGCCAACGGCTCGTTTACTACATCGCTTGGCACATCACCGTGCTCCCGATGGTAGGGCTTTTGGCCTCTCCCCCTTGGCACGAGCGCCTGGCAGGGCTATCTTTGGTGCCGTTTTCAATGGAGGGCAAGAAGCCCACCCCCTGGTGGCGCACGAGCTCCGGCTTGTTCATGGCTGTCTTCCTGTGCGCGGCCGTCGCCGCCGCGGTGAGCGTCACGATGGACAAGGAGAGCCTCACGCGCCTGTTCACCCAGGCCGGGCGGACGGTCAAGTTCTGGAAGGCCCTGTTCTCCCCGGATACCTCAATCCTCCTCCCCAGCATCCGCGACCTCGTCGTCACCATCTTCATGGCGGTGATCGCCACCTCTTTCGCGGTGGTGGTGGCGGTACCGCTATCGTTTTTGGCCGCGCGCAACCTGATGCGGGGGCCCATCGGCCGGCCCATCTACACAGTGTTGCGGGGCGCGATGAGCATCATACGTTCCATCGAGCCGGTGATCTGGGCGATCATCTTCCTGGTTTGGGTGACCGCCCGCCGGGCCCCGTTCGCCGGGGTCCTCGCCCTGTGGGTGCACTCCATCGCCGACCTCACCAAGCTGTACGCCGAGCGCCTGGAGTCGATCGATCCGGGATTGGTGGAGGCAATCACCTCCACGGGCGCAGGACGCCTCCAGGTGTTGCGCTATGCGGTGGTGCCCCAAATCATCAACCCCTACATCTCGTTCACCTTGTACCGCTGGGACATCAACATCCGCATGGCCACCGTGGTGGGGGTGGTGGGGGGCGGAGGGATCGGCCAGCGGCTTTACTTCTACCTCAAGAACCTGGCCTGGCAGCAGGCCGGCACGGTGATGATTCTCATCGTGATCCTGGTGTGGGCCATCGACTACCTATCTGCGCGCCTGCGGGCTAAGCTTGCTTGACATGAAAGCACGAAAGATCATCGAGGCAGCAAGGCCACTGATAGACCTCGCCCTAGGCGAGGACGTGGGCAAAGGGGACGTGACCACGCTCGCAACGGTCCCCGAAGGGAAGGAAGGCAAGGCCGTGATCATCGCCAAGGCGTACGGAATCGTATGCGGCCTTCCGATTGCGGCTGAAGTCTTCCGCAAGGTGGATGCAGCCGTCCGGCTTACGGGCTTGGCAAGCGACGGGGAGCCGGTCGCCCCGGGCGACGTGGTGGCCGAGATCTCCGGCCCCCTGCGGGGGATCCTCACCGCCGAGAGGACAGCCCTCAACTTCCTCACCCACCTTTCGGGGATCGCCACCTTGACCGCGAGGTTCGTGGACGTCGTCGCCCCCTACCGGGCGGTGATCCTGGACACCCGCAAGACCACCCCCGGTTGGAGGATTTTGGAGAAGTACGCGGTCCGCTGCGGGGGCGGCAGGAACCACCGCCTGGGCCTGTACGACATGGTCCTGATCAAGGACAACCACATCGCCGCCTGCGGGTCTCTTGCGGAGGCGGTCCGTCGGGTGCGGGCCGCAGGGGTCTCACTCCCCATCGAGGTGGAGGTGAGGACCCTCGCCGAGCTAGAGGAGGCCCTCTCCTTGGGCGTAGACCGAATCCTGCTTGATAACATGGACATCCCCACCCTCCGCGAGGCGGTCGCCCGGGCGAAGGGAAAGGTCGAGCTTGAGGCCTCGGGCGGCGTGACCCTGGAGAACGCGGCCGAGATCGCCGCCTGCGGGGTCGATTACATCTCAATTGGCGCCCTCACCCATTCCGCCCCTGCCCTCGATTTGTCCTTGGAAATCCTCTAGAGATCTACTCGCCGCGGACGTAAGATCAGGTGGGATGACTGCTTTAGGTGGGACGTTAACCGAGGAACAGGCCCAAGTCCGAGAGGCCAAGGAGAAATTGGGCAACCGCCTTCTAATCCTGGCCCACCATTACCAGCGGGACGAGATCGCGGAGGTGGCTGACTTCCGCGGCGACTCCCTGGAGCTCGCCCGCCGGGCCGCCCAGGCGGCGGCTCAATACATCGTGTTCTGCGGGGTCCACTTCATGGCCGAGACGGCCGCGATCCTCGCCCGCCCCGGCCAGCGGGTCCTCGTCCCCCGTAAGGACGCTGGCTGCTTCCTCGCCCACTCCGTGAACCGGGCGCAGCTCCTGGACGCTTGGGACCGGCTTTCGGCCGTCATGGACGGGGAGCGGGAGCTCCTCCCGGTGGCATACGTGAACACCACCGCCGAGGTGAAGGCGTTCGTTGGGGCCCATGGCGGGGCCTGCTGCACCTCTTCAAGCGCAAAAGCGGTCCTCTCCTGGGCCTTGAAGAGGAGCCCCAGGGTGTTTTTCATCCCGGACCAGCACCTGGGGCGGAACACTGCCCACCTCTTGGGGATCCCAGAGGAGGAGATCGCTCTTTGGGACCCACGCCACCCTCCCGAGGATCTCACACCGTTTAAGAAGAAACGGCTGATCCTGTGGCGGGGAGCATGCAACGTACACGTACGGTTCCTCCCGGAGGACGTGGAGCGAGTGAGGAAGCAACACCCTGGGGTCCGGGTAATCGTCCATCCCGAATGCCGGGAGGAAGTGGTAAAGCTTGCCGACGAGGCGGGCTCCACCTCCTACATCGTCCGCAAGGTGACCGAGTCACCCCCCGGGACCGTGTGGGCGGTGGGGACGGAGCAGCGACTGGTGGGGCGCCTCGCAAAGGAGAACCCGGACAAGACTGTGATCTCCCTTGCAGATGTCCCGCCCTACTGTTCCGACATGTCCCTGATCCGCCTTTCGGACCTGGCCCGCGTTCTCTCCGGCCTCCTCAAAGGGGAGGAACCCGGTCGGGTGGAGATGCCTGAGGAGATCGCCAACCCGGCCCGCGAGGCCCTGGAGAGGATGCTGGAGGCGGTGGGATGAAGGTGATCGAGGCAGACGTCCTCGTGATCGGGGCTGGGATCGCCGGGGTTTCCGCTGCTTTACGCCTGGCCCGGGACAAAGCCCGCCGGATCGTGGTCATCACCCGGGAGGCCGACCCCCTGGAAGGGGCCACCCGCCATGCCCAGGGAGGGATCGCCACCGTGGGGCCGGACGACTCCCCCGACTTGCTCGTGGAGGACATCCTGCGGGCCGGGGCCGGCCTGTCCCTGAAAAAGACGGCGGAACTCGTGGCAAGCGAAGGCCCGGAACTCGTGCGGGAGCTGCTCGTTCAGGAGGCCAAGGTCCCCTTCGAGCGGACGGCCGACGGGAAACTCGACTTCACCCGCGAGGGTGGCCACTCGCGGGCCCGGATCCTCTACGTAGGCGATCAGACCGGCGCTGCCATTGCCCAAGCCCTCCACGCCCTCCTCGAGCGGTTTCCCAACGTGGAGCTCGTCACTCGCGCCACCGCGGTGGACCTGATCACCTTCCCCCATCATGCCCTGGACCCCCTCACCGTGTACGACCCCATCACCTGCCATGGGGCCTATGTGCTCGATCAAAGGAGCGGGGAGGTGCACAGATACATCGCCGGGGCGACGGTGCTCGCCACCGGAGGCCTAGGGAGGATCTACCGCTACACCACAAATCCCCCTGGGGCGCGGGGGGACGGCCTGGCCATGGCCCACCGCGCCGGCGCCCGGGTGATCAACGCCGAGTACGTACAGTTCCACCCCACCACGCTCGCCGTCCCCGAGGGCGAAAACTTTCTGATTTCGGAGGCAGTGCGAGGTGAAGGGGGAAAGCTTCTTACCCCCGACGGCCGCCGGTTCATGAAGGAATACGCCCCGGATTGGGGGGACCTCGCCCCCAGGGACGTTGTGGCCCGCGCCATCCACCGGGAGATGACCCTGCACGGCTACCCCCACGTGCTCCTGGACGTCTCCGAGGTGAAGAATTTCCCGGAAAGGTTCCCCACCATCTACGCCCACTGTCGAAAGCTCGGGATCGATGTGCCCGCCCAGCCGATCCCGGTGGTCCCGGCAGCCCACTACTTCTGCGGCGGGATCTGGACCGATGAGTGGGGGCGCACGACGATCCGGAACCTCTATGCCGTCGGGGAGGTGGCCTGCACCGGGCTCCATGGGGCGAACCGCCTGGCGAGCACCTCCTTGCTTGAGGGGCTGGTGTTCGGGGACCGGGCCGGCCGCTGCATTGCCGAGGAGTCCCCAAAGCCCATCCGGTCTGGTCAGGTCCCGCCCTGGGAGCCGGCGCCGGACGGCGCTCCAGCCGACCCAGCCCTCATCCACCGCGACTGGCGCTCCATTCAATATACGATGTGGTACTACGTGGGCCTATCCCGTGACGCCCACCGCCTCTCCCGGGCGATCCGGGACCTTCGGCACCTGTGGGAGGACATCGTGGATTTCTACCGCCGGGCCAGGCTGGACGACGCCCTCCTTGGCCTGAGAAACGGCGTCCAAGCGGCGCTGATCGTGGCCGAGGCCGCCTGGCACAACCGAAAAAGCCGCGGAGTCCACTTCCGCGAGGACGCAGAGCCCCCTACCGGTTGAAAATCACTACCACAAAGACGCTAAGACGCGAAGAACTCATTCACCACGGAGAACGCAGAGCTCACAGAGAACTGCATGATAAAGTTAAGCGACAAAAATTCTCTGGGGTTAAGATGTCCTTGGTGCCTTCGCGTCTTCGTGGTTGCACTTAAGGAGAAAAGGCATGCGGGCCGTGGATTTGATCGAAAAGAAGCGCGATGGGGAAAAACTCTCCCCCGAGGAGATCCGCTGGCTGATTTCCGAGTACGTGGCCGGGCGCATCCCCGACTACCAGATGTCCGCCTTCCTCATGGCCGTCTACTTCCGGGGGATGAGCGAGGAGGAGACGGTGACCCTCACCCAGGCCATGGCGGAAAGCGGCGGCAAGATCGATCTTTCCGAGGTCCCTGGAATCAAGGTGGACAAGCACTCCACCGGGGGCGTAGGGGACACGGTCACCCTCATCCTCGTCCCCCTTATGGGGGCGGCTGGGCTAGTAATGGCCAAGCTCTCGGGCCGTGCCCTGGGCCACACTGGGGGCACCATCGACAAGTTCGAGGCCATCCCCGGGGTGCGGACGGAGCTTTCCCTCCGGAAGATCATCGAGCAGGCAAAGAAGATCGGCGTAGTGATCGCCGACCACACCGCTGAGCTCGTCCCGGCCGACCGGATGCTGTACGAGCTCCGGGACGTGACCGGGACTGTGCCCTCCCTTCCCCTCATCGCAAGTTCCATCCTTTCCAAGAAGCTCGCTGGCGGGGCGGACGCCATCGTCCTGGACGTCAAGTGCGGCGACGGTGCCTTCATGCAAAAAAGGGAGGAGGCCCAAAAGCTCGCCGAGACCCTGGTCCGGGTAGGGAACAAGCTCGGAAGGCGCTTCTGTGCCCTGATCACCGCCATGGACCAGCCCCTGGGCAGGATGGCCGGGAATGCCCTGGAGGTGCGCCAGGCGATCGAGGTCCTGCGCGGCGAAGGGCCACCCGATCTGCGGGAGGTCACCCTGGCTTTGGGGGCCGAGCTGCTCATTCTCGCCGGGGAGGAAGGAGATGCCGAGGCAGCGAAGGCACGGCTGGAAGGGCTGATCGAATCTGGTGCCGCCTGGGAGAAGTTCAGGGAGCTCGTCTCCGCCCAGGGCGGGGACCTTAAGGCGATCGAGGACCCCGACCTGCTTCCGCGGGCAAGAGAGGTGGTGGAGGTTCCCTCCCCGGCCTCCGGCTACGTGCAGCGGCTTTCCGCCCGCAAGGTGGGGATTGCCGCCGGGCTCCTCGGCGCCGGGCGCGAGGTCAAGGGCCAGGCGGTGGACCCGGCCGCCGGGGTGGAGCTCCTCGCCAAGGTGGGCGACGAGGTGGAAAAAGGGCAGCCCCTTGCCCGCCTCCACGTCGGCCGCAAAGACCGTCTTGAGGAGGCCAAACGTCTCATCGAGGAGGCCTACGCAGTCGGCCCTGAGCGTCCAACGCCTAGCCCGCTAATTCTGGGGAACGTCCGTTAAACCGATCGTGTTGAAATCAGGCTGGCCCCAGGCCATGGCGCCAGATACATGGCACACCGCGCCTGGAAGCTCAACACGTAACGGGCGTGCTGCGGTTCCAGGCAATGCCTACTTGCAACACCCGACCCTCAAAGTCTCCAAACTCATCTAAGAAGGCGGAATTCCGGATCGAGTGGCAAACAAGTGCCATGGCGAAACCCCGGACCGAGCGGAAGTGTAGGATAAGGAGGAGGTGAGCAAAAATGCGAATGGGACAGGTTTTGGCAGCGCTTCTTCTGTGGAGCGTCCTCTCCTTGGCCAATGAAACCTGGGTCGTGGTCACCCTCGATCGGGTCGAATTCTCCGGAAACCTTATCTCCTGGCCAGCCTTTAAAGGAAACCCCGTCATGTTCGCCTCGGTCGTCGGAACGGGGAACACCTATCAAAAGCTCGTTTGGCCAGGGACCGGGTGGTTCACCATCGCCGATGAGGGGAGAGAACTCGTTCAGGAAACGGAGGCGATCCCCCTCTTCGCCCTCCCCACAGACCAAATGGGCGGTCGCCTCGGGATCGCGATCCAGTTCCTGGGGAACACCGACTTCGACTGGGACCACCGCTACGTCCCGGAGGTGCTTTCCGACCTGGAAAAGTACCTGCGCCGGCGGTTCGCCGCCTCCATCCACGTCCCCACGGTTCCCGTGACAGGGGAGTCCGAACCCTCCCAGGGGTATGAGCCCCACTACGTTGCCCACTATGTTGTCTTCGAGCCCCTCATCCGTGTCTTCAGTTCGGATGCCTGGAGCGGCGATATCCGTACCTTCACCGCTGAGGTCCACGCAGGCCATGATGTAGTCCGGTTCCAGTACTCCATCCGGCGGGTATACCTCCCTGAGAACTTGCGGGCGCGGGTCAGGCTCGAGGGAATAAAGACCGTGGAGAACGGGGATTTCGCCAACGGAGAGGTTTTCATCCTGGCCCGGGCGATCTCCGGCTTCTCCGCCTCGGGGGCGCCGGCCCAAAGCACCGCCCGAATCCCGGCCTCGGGCCATTATTCTATGGGGGACGGCGAAGAGAAAGTCCTCTCGGTCGTGCTCTTTGAAGGCGAGGTGAAGCCCTTCCTCTACGTGGAGGTAAGCGTATGGGATGAGGATAACCCCGAGGTCGAGGACCAGCACGACCTCCTGGGAGGCTTTTTCGGCCTCTGGCTCCCCTGGCGGCTCTCGAACCTTCCGGGCGGTGAGAAAGAACTCATCATCCCCAAGGAGACCCCGGACGGCGAGGTCCTCTTCTACCTGCGGGTGGAACTTCTCGGCTAGTCCCAAGCCGGATTGGGGGCGGTGTCCCTCGCTCAGCGCCCGCGAGGAGCCGAGGAAAAGGTCTCAGCCAAAAAGTTGAGGATGGCGTCCAGGGCCTGACGGGCCTGGGGCGTGTCGAGCCTGTTGTGGAAGCCGTGGCCGGCTCCGGGGACGATAAGGAGGACTGCTTCAACCCCGGCCTGCCGCAGGGCATCGGCCATCTCCACCGATTGCGCGAAGGGGACCAGCTGGTCATCTCGGCCGTGGATGAGGAGGAAGGGAGGGTCGTCGGGGCTCACCCAGGTGATAGGGGAAGCCTCCCGCCATAGATCCGGGTCTTCCGCGGCCGATGCCCCCAAGAAACCTTCCACCGCCTCCTCCCCCGTGGAGCCTACGGCGTCCAGGAGGTCCATGGGGCCGAAGAGGGCGATCACCGCCTGTACCCGGGAGGAGATGGTGGGATCACCGCAATCCCCGATCCCCTCCGGGGCCGTCCCCAGGAGGGCCACAAGATGACCCCCGGCGGAGGAGCCCAAGGCGGCGATCCGCGAGGGATCAACCCGCAAGTCCACGGCGTGCTCCCGGATCCACTTGACCGCACACCTCAGGTCCTCCAGGGCAGCAGGGTAGTGGAACTGGGGGGCCAGGCGGTAGTTCACGGAGAAGGATGCGTAGCCCTGCTCCGCCAGGATCCGGCCGTAGGCGGCGAAGGAGCGCTTGTCTCCCCCGTGCCAGCCGCCCCCGTGGACCAGGAGCACCGCCGGGTGCGGCCCGGACGTCCTGGGAAGGTAGATGTCCAGTGCCAGGGAGACCCCGTCCACCATGCGGTAAACCACGTCCCGGATCTCCTGGATCCCTCCTCGACTGTTCTGAGCAGGATCTTCGGGGAATAGGCCCTCGATGAGCTCCCGCTGATCGGCGGGGATGTAGATGGTGG
>JAGGRX010000129.1 GCA_021159405.1 Candidatus Bipolaricaulota bacterium
CCCCCAGGGTCTTCCCGTACACGTCCACCCCCATATGTGGGGGGATGAAGGTCCAGCCCGGGAACCCGTGGGCCCTGAGATCGCGATCTGCCTCAACGATCCTGCGGGCGGCCGCCATGAGGAGCGCCCAGGCAAGATCCGCCGTGGTCTCGGTGAGGATGTCGGGGGTATTGGTCACCGCCACCCCGCGGCGGGTAGCAGCGGCCAGGTCCACGTTGTCCACCCCTACCCCCAGGTTGGCCACCACCTTGAGATGGGGCGCTGCGGAAAGTAGCTCCTCGTCCACCCGGTCTGAGAGAAGACAGATCAAGGCATCCGCCTCACCGATTTGGCTCAGGATCTCGGCCCGGGGCAAGCGACCTCTTGCGGGAGCTTGTACCTCGTGGCCAGCTTCCCTGAGCCGCGAAAGTGCCTCGGGGAACATCTCCGTTGTGACAAGCACCTTGGCCATTCCTAACCCCCCTTTCCATCCCCATCCTACCCGGCAGGGCCAAGTAGCGAAAGCGTGAGGGAGAGCGTCCCCACCGCTTGTGTTAAGGGATTGATTCGTGTTAGGGTAAAGCCATGGCGATGCGCAAAGGAAAGCCAAGCACGCGGGACAGGATCCTGGAGGCAGCGCTGCGCTTGTTCTCCTCTCGGGGGTATGAGCGCGTTTCGGTGACGGCCATCGCCCAAGAGGCCGGGGTGTCCCGGCCGTCCTTTTACCGTTACTTCAGGAACAAGCGGGACGTGCTTTTGGCCCTGCTGCGGAACTGGCATGACCTCATGGAGTGGATCCGCAGGTCCGGGGAACCCGAGGGGCGTTCGGCCTGGGAGCTTCTTGAGGCCGGGGGCCTGAGGGTGATCGACTCCCTCTTGGCTACGCCGGTGCTCCTCCGGGCGGAGCTGCTGTTCTTGCATCACGCTACCCACGATCCCGAGGCCAGGAAGGCCCTGGCCGCCACGTTCAAGGCCGCTCGGGCCGCCGCCAGGGACCTGGTGGAGCTGAGCCCTGATCCGGTGGATGCCGACACTTTGTCCGTGTTCGCCGTGGCGCTGCTCGAGGGCCTCCTCATCCAGCATGCGGTGGACCCGGAGGCGATCGACCCCGCGGCCCTGTGGCCCCGGCTCCTTCATCTATGCCAGGAGAAGCCAGCTTGATCATCGATTTCTGACGGTTGCAAGGCCCTTGGGTTCTGGTTGGATAGAATCGGAGACGGAGGGGCGGATGCGGATTGCAGTGACCGGTCAACCCGGGGTGGGGAAGACCACCCTGGTGGAGCGGGTGCTGGCCGCGGTGCCCCTAAAAGCCGGCGGCATGGTCACCAAGGAGATCAGGAAGGTGGGCCGCCGGGTGGGGTTCTCCGTGATCGATATCGGGAGCGGCCAGGAAGGGGTGCTCGCCCATATGCACCTTGCGCAAGGGCCGCGCCTGGGGCGCTACCGGGTGAACCTCAAGGACCTGGAGGAGATAGGGGCGGCGGCCATCGAGCGGGCGATTCAGGAGTGCCAGCTCGTGGTGGTGGACGAGGTGGGCCCCATGGAGCTCAAGTCCCCCCGGTTCATCGCGGCGGTGGAACGTGCTTTGAAAGAGGCAGCGAACCTATTGGTGACGGTGCACCGGGCCTCAAACCACCACCTCGCCTACCGCATCCGCCACGAATGCGACCAGTTGATCCGTCTCACCAAGGGCAACCGCGATGAGAAAACACAGCAGGTGATCGAGCTCCTTACCAGTCCTGGTAGATGAGCCGAGAGCCTTGTGGCTCATAGGCCACCTGGAGCTCCCGCAATCCCAACTTGGAAAGACTGGCCCGCACGTGCTGTTTTCGATCTTGAGGACAGAAGAGAAGGAGGAAACCGCCTCCCCCTGCCCCTAGGACCTTCCCTCCCAGGGCCCCGGCAGCGCGGGCTGCCTTGTACCAGGCGTCGATCTCAGGGCGGGAGATCCCGGAGGCGAGCGTGCGCTTGAGCTGCCAGCCTTCGTGGAGAAGCAGGCCGAAGCCCTCAAGGTCACCCCGCCCAAGCGCCTCGCGGCCCGCCTCGGCGAGCTCAGAAAGCCGGACCAACACCTCCCGTTTCTCCTCAGACCGCCGGGCTTGCTCTGAGAGTATGCTCCCTGAACTCCTGCGCAGCCCGGTGTAGAAGATGAGTAAAGAGTCGAACAGCTCCTTCTTCACCTCCGGGGAGCAGATCACCGGTTCCACGAACACCGTGTCGTCGGGGTTGAACCGGATGAAGTTGAGGCCCCCATAGGCAGCCGCGTACTGATCCTGTTTTCCGATGGGATGGCCAAGCCGTTCGATCTCGATCTCGCAGGCCTCCCGGGCCAGCCTCTCTCGGGACACGAACTTGCCGGTATAGGCATACAGGGCATGGAGGAGCCCCACCGTGAGGGAGGAGGAGGAACCGAGCCCGGTCCCGGCCGGGACGTCGGCAATCGTCACCACCTCCACCCCCTTTTTGATCCCAACCAGCCTGAGGGCCTCGCGCACAAGCTCATGCTGAAGCTCATCTAGTGAGTCCACGATCTCGGTACGGGTGTAGGCCACCCGGAGCGTGTCATCAAAGCGGGGGTTCACCGCAACATACATGTACTTGTTGATGGTCGTGGAGAGCACCGCCCCACCGGCCCGACGATAGTGGGCAGGAAGGTCAGTTCCTCCCCCCAAGAAACTGATGCGGAACGGGGTCTTGGAGATGATCACCCTTCCATCCTTTCTCGAAGAGTCGCCAAGCGCTCAGGGGTGCCGATGTCGGGAAGCGGGACCGGGGAGGGATATGCCCACAGCGTCTCCCCGGCGGACAGGGCCCGTGGAAACAGGTCCCGCACGAAGTCCCACTTCACCCCCCGGGGCAGATAGCTCAAGATCCTAGGGGAGAGGAAGTACACGGCGGCGTTCCCCCACTTTCCGAACCGGAAGTCACCCGGGGCGGGGTGGAAGGCAACTACACGTCCTTCCTGGTCGACCTCCACGATGTCGCAATCCTGGGGTCGGTCCGTCTCCTGAACCACGATCACCCCCAGGCCCCCGCGCTCCCGAAGGATCTTGGGCAGCTCCCTCAAGGGGAACTCATCCAGAAACACGTCCCCGTAGATCACGAAGAAGGGTTCCCGAAGGTGCCCCCGCATCCCGTCCAGGGCCCCGGCCGTGCCCAGGAGCTCATCCTCGAAAAAATAGGACACCGAAACGCCGAAGGCGCTCCCGTCCCCCAAGAAGTCAGTGAGCTTGTGTGGCAGGTGATGGAGGTTAATGAGCACTTCTGTCACCCCGCATGCGGAAAGCCTTTCCAGCGTCCAGGCGAGGAGGGGCTTTCCCCCTACCGGAATCAGGGGCTTGGGGACCTCGTCCGTAATGGGACGGAGCCGTTCCCCCACCCCGGCACACAGCACGACCGCCTTCACCTTCCCTCCCTTTCCAGGATGAAATCCGCGGCGCAAGCGAGGTCAGGGAGCACCACGTCGGGGACTTCCTCCGAGCGGCCGTCCTCCCCCCCAAAGCCCGTCTTCACCAGGATGGCAAAGCACCCGGCCCGATGGGCCGCCTCCACGTCGGTGGTGGCGTCCCCCACCATGTAAGAGTGAGCGAGATCGATCGCAAGTTCCCGTGCCGCCTTAAGCAAGAGGCCGGGCGCCGGCTTGCGGCAGGGGCAGTTTTCCTCCGGGGCATGGGGACAATGGTAGATCGCGTCCAGGTCCGTCCCCAAGGCCTGAAGGCGCCTGCGTAGCTCCTGGTGCAAACTCTCAAGTTCCGCCTCCGTGAGGAGGCCCTTGGCCACCCCCGCCTGGTTTGTCACCACGACCGCCTTGAAGCCCGCTTTCCGGAGCTTCGCCACCGCCTCGGCCGCCCCGGGGAGGAGTTCCATGTCCTCGGCCCGGGTGAGATAGCCCTCAACTTGCCGGATCAGGACCCCGTCCCGATCCAGGAACACGGCCCGGTTCATCCCGCCACTATGGACACGAGTTTCCCGGGGACGGCGATCACCCGGCGGACCTCCCTGCCCGAAAGACGTGCCTGGACAACCTGAGCGGAGAGCACCGCTTCCTTAAGCCTTTGGGGGTCAAAGGCGACATCGCTTGCCAGCTTGAGCCTGGCCCGCACCTTGCCGTTTATCTGCACTGGGATCTCCACCTCTCCGACCGCAAGGGCGGCCTTATCGTACTCGGGCCAGGGGGTCTCGAGCACTGACCTCCCTTCACCCAAGCGGGACCACAATTCTTCACATATAAACGGAGTGATGGGGGAGAGAAGCAGGATCAGGTTCCGGATGACTTCCCGCACCAGGCGCGCGTCGCCCGGCCCCTGCTCCAGGTAGTCCGACAGGGCCCTGGTGAGCTCCATCAGGGCAGCGATGGCCGTGTTCATCCCCAGCCGCCCCTCGAACTCCTCGGTGACCTTCTTGATGGTGGCGTGGAGCTTGCGCCACAGCTCCTGGCCCGCCTTGTCCAAGGCGGCCGGGTCCACGGGCTCCTTTACGTCCCGGATGCGGGGGAGCTGGTCCACCACCAGTCCCCAGAGGCGCGTCAGGAACCGCCATGCTCCCCGCACCCCCTCCTCGGACCACTCGATGTCCCGCTCCGGCGGCCCCATGAACAGCGTGTACAGGCGCTCGGTGTCCGCCCCGTATTTTTCGATGAGCTCGTCGGGCGAGACCACGTTCTTCTTGGATTTGGACATGGCCAGGACCTGCACCTCAAGGGGCGCCCCGCAGTGGGGGCAGCGATTCCCCTCGGCCACCTCGCCCGGGGGGATCCAGTGATGGGTGGGGCACCAGTAGGCAGGATAGGTGATCATCCCCTGGGTGAACAGGCGCCGGAAAGGCTCGTCGAAGGAGATGTACCCCATGTCGTAGAGGGCCTTGGTGATGAACCGGGAGTAGAGGAGATGCAGGATGGCGTGCTCCACCCCGCCCACATACAGGTCCACCGGAAGCCACCGGTTGGCGAGCTCCGGGTCGAAGGGTCGGGTGTCATCCTTGGGGGAGATGTAGCGCAAGAAGTACCAGGACGAGTCGACGAACGTGTCCATGGTGTCGGTGTCGCGCCGGGCCGGGCCGCCGCAGCGGGGACAGGTGGTCTCCACGAACTCCGGAATCTCCGCAAGGCCCTTCTTCCCGATGAACGGGACGTCGGGGAGCAGGACCGGGAGCTCCTCCTCGGGCACCGGCACCACCCCGCACCGCGGGCAGTGGATCATGGGGATGGGGGCGCCCCAATACCGCTGACGCGACACGAGCCAGTCCCGGAGCCGGTAGGTGACCGCATGCTTCCCGATTCCACGGGCCTCAAGCCACTCGATGGTACGCCGGATCGCCTCCTCGCCTCCCGTCCCGGTCAAGGGGCCGGAGTTGATCATCTCCCCATATTCGGCGTGGAAAAGGACGTCCCGGTAGAACTCCACCCCCCACAGCAGTTCGGCTACGGTGCGCCGCTCCTGTACGCTGGGGTCAAGCCGTTTGCACTTCTTGAGGATGGCCCGCTCCTCCTCGATGGAGCCCACGTTCATTGCGCCATCTGCGAAGACGAACTGCCAGCCGGCCCCCACTACCTCGGTCCAAGCCCCGGGCTGAAGGTATTCCTGTACCAGGGCGACGTAGCGGGCCCGGTCGTCCTCGGCCAGGGTCACCTGCAGGGCCCCTTCTTTCTCCTCAAATTCGAACCCTTCCTCTTTCAAGGCCTCCCCTAGGCCCTCCCTGTAGGTGCCCCGCCTGAGGTGGCTCTTCGCTACACCGGAAGGTGGGGCGATCACCGGGATCACGGGGAGCCCGAACTTGAGGGCAAACTGGAAGTCCCGCTCGTCGTGGGCCGGGACGCCCATGATGGCCCCGGTCCCATAGGTCATGAGCACGTAGTCCGAGATCCAGATCGGGATCTTGGCCCCGCTTGCGGGGTTGATCGCACAAGCTCCGATGAAGACGCCGGTCTTCTCCTTCTCGGTCGACAGGCGCTCCACCTCAGTCTGGCTGGCAGCGAACTTCCTGTACTCCTCCACCTCTTTCCGTCGGTCAGGGGCAGTGAGCTTCTCCACCAGCGGGTGCTCCGGGGCCAGTACCAGGAACGTGGCTCCCCACAGGGTATCGGGCCGGGTGGTAAATACCTCGATCGGATCCCCTTGCTCGGATTTGAAGGTCACCTGAGCCCCCTCGGAGCGGCCGATCCAGTTCCGCTGCATCAGCTTCACCCGCTCTGGCCACTCCGTGAGCTTGTCAAGGTCGTCTAGCAGCCTTTGGGCGTAGGCGGTGATCTTGAAAAACCACTGGGTGAGCTTTTTTCGCTCCACCACGCTGCCGCAGCGCTCGCAGCGACCGGCCACCACCTGCTCGTTGGCAAGGACCGTGTCGCAGCCCGGGCACCAGTTCACGTCCGCCTCGGCCCGGTAAGCTAGGCCCCGCTCATAAAGCTTGAGGAAAAGCCATTGGGTCCATTTGTAGTAATCGGGCTCGCAGGTGGCGATCTCCCGGTCCCAGTCGTACTCAACGCCCCAAGCGCGAAACTGGCGCTTGAACTCCTCGATGTTGCGCCAGGTCCAGTCCCGGGGGTGGACGCCCTGCTCGATGGCCGCGTTCTCGGCCGGCAGGCCGAACGCGTCCCAGCCCATGGGGTTGAGGACGTTGTAGCCTCGCATGATGAGGAACCGAGTGATGGCATCCCCCAGGATGTAGTTGCGACCGTGACCAGCATGGAGCTTCCCCGAAGGGTAGGGGAACATGTTGAGGTAGTAGAATTTCCGCTTGGTGTCCTTTATGTTGGCTTTAAAAAAGCCCTTCTTGCGCCAAAAATCGCGCCATTTGTCCTCGATCGCCTTCGGGTTGTAGCCTTCCGTCACAGCGAAAGCCCCCCTTTCACGAGCCTTTCGGCCTCCTCCAGAACGTTGTTCACGGAGTCCAAGGAATCCATCTCGCAGTAGAGCCTCAGGATCGGCTCCGTCCCCGAGGCCCGGAAAAGGAGCCAGCCATTCCTGAACCGGAGCTTGATCCCGTCCAGGGTTTCCACATCCCGCACCTTGAGGCCGGCCACCTCCCCCGGGGGATGGGCCTTGAGATACTCCACGATCTCTATCCGTTCCGGAAGCGCAAGGTCCCGCCTGCGGTAGTAGTGGGGTCCCACCTCGGCGAACAGGTCTTCCACCAATTCCTTGAGGCTCCTTCCGGTGGCAGCTACGAGCTCAAGCAGAAGGAGCCCGGACAGAATGCCATCCCGCTCCGGAAGGTGGAAGCTGTAGCCGTATCCTCCCGACTCCTCCCCCGCGAACGCGGCCTCCCCCGTGACCAGCCCTCTTACCGCCCACTTAAAGCCGATCTTGATCTCCTCGCAAGGGAGGCCCGCCCCATCGGCGAGCTTTTTGATCATGTCCGTGAGCGCGAACGACTTCAGCACCTTGCCCTTGAGCCCCCGGTGCCGGATGAGATGCCAAAGCAGCAGGGAAGCGGTGCGATGGGTATCGAGGTAGTTTCCCTCCTCGTCCATGGAGGCAGCCCGGTCGCCGTCCCCATCGGTGACCAGCCCCACCACGATGCGACGGCGGGCCCGCCGCCGGAGGGCCCGGATCACCGCTCGCAACGGCACCAGGTTCTCCTCCAGGGGCTCGGGCTTCTTGCCACCGAACAGGGGATCGACCCGGCTCCGGATGGCCACATGTGGCACCCGAATCTCCCGGAGCAGGGTGGGGAGATACCCTTGGGCGGAGCCGTACATGGCGTCCACCACCACCTGCACGGGGGCGGCCCCGATGGCCTTGAGGTCAACGAGCTTTCGGAGACAAGACAGGTACTCTTCCTTAAGTTCAACCACTTCCACGGGGTCTTCTCCAAGTTCCGGCGGCTGTGCCGGGAGCCGGGACTCGATCAGTCGGGTCACATCCTCGGTGGCCGAGCCCCCGTACTCCGGCTTCACCTTGATCCCGTTGTACATGGGGGGATTGTGGGAGGCGGTGATCATAATCCCGCAGGCCAGGCTCTGGTTGGCCACCGCCCAGGACAAGGCCGGGGTAGGTATGGGGGCGGCCGTGACCCTCACCGGGACATCGTTTGCCATGAGCGCCCGGGCCAGATGTGCTGCGAACTTTTCGGACATAAACCTGGTGTCGTAACCCACCAGGGCCCCGGCAGAGGCGGGTCGATACTCCACCCCCCAATCCCGGTAAAAGGGGATTTCCCGTCGGGCCGGGTCCGCAAGATACCTAGCGATGGCCACCCCCACCCGCGCCACATTGGCGAACGTGAAATCCCTGGCGATCACTCCCCGCCAGCCGTCCGTGCCAAACTTGATCTTATCTTCTCCTGCCACGGGTCCCCTTTCTCCTGCCGGTCGCTCCAAAGTCCACCCGTTTGACCTGGGGCGGAAGCTTGATCCCGTTTTCCTTAAGAAGCTCGGCGATGAGATCTAAGGGGAGCGAGGTCTCAAGCCACAGATCACGGGCAGACACAACCCCATTGCGTACCGGCACCCGAGCCAGTGCCGCCTCGATCGCTCGCGAGTAGCTCTCTTTGAGCCTGGAAAGCTCCCGCTTCGTTTGCTCCACAGCCTCGTTTTTCTCACCCATCAGTATCTCCACTCCACCGTGTATGTGAGCTCGGCCTCCCCCCCGGCAGGGACCTCAAGGAGGAATTTCACGGTGTGCGCGTCCACCTGCTCGAAGGGAAGGGAACTGTGGGTGATCTGCCACGACCCTGAGAAGGTCTCCCAGTCCTCGACCACGACTGGCTCGTCTTTGGCCGAGCGGATCACGACTCGATAGGTGTCCCGATACAGGTCTTCCCCCAACCCGACGTGAAAGACCTGGGTCCTTTCGCCGGTGAGGTCGAAGGCCACCCCGATGGTGAGGGCTACCTCCTCTCCCACCGGGGTGTGGCCGATGGAAGCCGAGCCGATGAACAGGCTCCCTCCCTCGTCGTACACGGTCACCTCCCCGGCTGGGAGGGGGGAATCGGAGTTCACGAACTTAAGTACCGTCTCCACCGGCCCGCCTCGGAACCGATACACGCGCTCGTAGGGGAGGGAGGTCACAAGGTAAGGGACGAACACGGTGCCCGGTGGCAGGTCCACGGCTTGGGGCAGGGAGTACCGATGGTATTCGTAGGCCTGGGAGGGCCTGGCCTCCGGGGCCATGCTAGGTGCCAGTGCCCTTACCACAGGCGTCACGCCCGCCCCGGCCGGGGTGTAGACCTGCCCAGCTATGAGATCCACCCGGGCTCCGGAATAACCGACCCCGGTATCGTTCCTTAGCTCGGCCAGCCCGACCAGGGTAAAGTCATCCTCCCCCAAGACGGCCCGGTAATGAGCTTGCCAGGAAAGCCCGCGTGTAAGGTACCGCAAAAGGAGCTCCCGCGTGCCCGGCTCTTCCGTCCTATAGGCCACCTCCACGCTCTTCCTTTCCGGAAGAGGTGCGATGAGCTTCTGATAGCCGTTCAGGGTCACAAGCCCCGCATCAGTGGCGAGGACCAACACGTCCTCGTTCGCCGAAATCAGCCTTCCCTTGATCGTCTCCCCTCCGCTTACCACCTGTACGATTTCGCCGATGAGCCCGTCCGGGGTGATGCGGTTAGGCAGCGTGGACACAAGGGAAAGCACGGTCACGCCGTCCAGCGTCAAGCTATCCAGGAGAACCTGGTGGGGAATACGATCGAGCCTCAGCGTGCCTTCCGTCGAAAGTTCGAAGCTACGGGTTTCCTCCACCAGGGCCAGACCTTGGGAGTAGAGGACGAGGTGCGGCCCCCCGAGTACCTGGGTCGCCATGGCCCCGATGAGAAACGCTACCCATGCCATACGCATAGTTGATCACCGCCTTTGGGTTATCTTACCTGGACTGGGATGGAGCGTAAAGCGCTCTTAGACTTAGCCCAGCACCACATCCAGATACAGCATGACCATGGCCCCCACCATCAGCCCCAGAGTGGCGAACCGCTCGTGTCCCTTGCGGTGCGTCTCGGGAACGATCTCGTCCGAGATCACGTAAAGCATTGCCCCGGCGGCGAACCCCATGGCGTAGGGAAGAAGGGGCCGTGCCAGGCTCACTGCCCAAGCCCCGAACACGGCCAAGGGGATCTCCACCAGCCCGGCCCTGATCCCCACGATGCTGGCGTAAAAGTATGCCCCCATCCCCGCGCTCAGGGCCGAGACGGCCACTGCCAACCCCTCGGGCACGTTCTGGATCCCGATGGCCAACATGAGCTCGATGGCCTCTTTGAGGTTGCCTGAGCCAAAGCCCACCCCTACCGCCAGCCCCTCGGGCATGTTGTGAAGGGTGATTGCCAAGATAAACAGCCACACCGCCTTAAGGCGCTTGGAGGCACGCCCCTCCCTCCCACTCACCACGTGTAAATGCGGAACCAAGTGGTCGGCGAGGTCCAGGGTCAAGGCGCCCAGGGCAATCCCCGCGAGCACAGGCCATACACCACCAGACTCGATGCCGGGCAGAATGAGGCTAGTGAAGCTGGCGGTGAGCATCACCCCGGCGGCAAACCCCAGGGCTGCGTCCAGAAAACGTTCCGAGGGCTTCCTCCATATAAGCACGAGGAGCGCCCCCACCGTGTTAAACGCCGTGATCACAAGGCCCCCGAGGAGGCCCTGCACCACCGGACTATAGCCCGAGAGCCACGCGAAGGCCGTGTCCATCCTAAGCCCCCGCGAGTCTCAGGATCTCCCGGGCTGCGTCCTCGGCACGTACGACGAGCTTCACCCCGCCCAATGCCGGGGCGTAGAACGGGTTCACCGGGGTCGCCTGCTCGTCCAGGAGAAAGGCCTGGATCGATTCATACTTCGCTGCCTCTCCTGTGGGCCGCAAGCCAAGAGTTGAGCGCATGCCACACCTCGCTCCATTCCTGTTCGTTCAACACCTCATGGTACAGCCCTCCGTAGAGCTTGAAGGTGAGGTCTTCCGAGCCGCAGGCGGAAACGAAACGACGGGTAGCCGAGACCGAAGCTAGCCCGTCCTCTCCCCCTTGGATGATGAGGACCGGCACGCGGATCCTGGGGGCGTCCCGCAGGGCCGCGGTCTGTGCGGCCAAGACCTCGGTGAACCAGCGGGCGGTGGCCACCCGATGTACAAGGGGATCCTCTCGGTAAGCCTTGACAATCGCGGGGTCGTGGCTGAGGAGGTCAGGGTCGATGCCGCTGGGCAGGGAAAAGGTCGGCCAAAGTCGGGACAGGACACGGGCCAGACCCCTCTTCCAGCCCGGAACAGGCAGGGCCAAGCCGAGGAACGGAGAGCTCAAAACCAGGCCTTCCGCTGCCTTAGGGTTGAGCTCTATGTACCGGGCCGCGATCAGCCCGCCCAGGGAATGGCCGAGAAGAAAGACCGGTCCCAAGGAACTCCGACGCGCCTCAGCTAAAAGCGCATCTACGACCGCAAGATAATCGGAAAAACGGGAGATGTGCCCCCGCCTTCCTGGACTCCTTCCGTGGCCGGGCAGATCACAGGCCATCACCGCCCAGCCCCGCCCGGCGAACCAGGTGCCAAGCTTGCGATAGCGGCCGGAGTGTTCCCCATAGCCGTGCACGATGGCCAGCGCGCCTTGTATCCTCTCGGGCCTCCAGAAGCGAAAGAAAAGCTTTCTCCCCCTAGTCCAAGGTAGCCAGGCCTCCCTCTCCCATACGTTCATGACTCGATTACACACGAAACACCCCCCGGACTCTAG
>JAGGRX010000033.1 GCA_021159405.1 Candidatus Bipolaricaulota bacterium
AATCACCGGTTCCTGGAGGTCAGGGTGCGGGGGCTTTCCGAGCTGCCGGGATTGGCCCATCGCTGCGAGGAGAGATTGAGGGGGGCTTTCACCCGGGGGGCCCTGGAACTTGCTGTGCGCTGGGAGCTTTGCGGCGAAGTGCGGCCGCGACGGCTCAATTTAGAGGCGGCCCGGCGGCTCATGGCCGAACTTTCCCAGCTGAAGAAGGAACTTGCAATTAAGGAGGACCCGGGGCTTTCCCACCTTATCAGCCTGGGCGCCTTTCAGGAGTCCCTCCCCGAGGAGGAGGTGCTTTGGCCCCCCTTAAGCGAGGCGCTGGACCAGGCGATCGCTGGGGTGATGGCGACACGGGAGGCCGAGGGGGAGCGCCTGGCCGAGGTTCTGGCCCGTGAGGCCGGCGTCCTTGAGGAGCTTTTGGCCCGAGCCCGCAGGGAAGCCGAAGCTTCCCTGGAAAAGGCGGCCGCCCGGCTGCGGGCCCGCCTGGAAAGCCTGGAGATCGAGGCCGATCCTGGACGGCTCGAGCAGGAGCTTGCGCTCTGGGCCGAACGGGCCGATGTGACCGAGGAACTCGATCGGTTGGCATCACATGTCAAGCGGTTGCGGCAGCTCCTCGAGGAGAAAGGGCCGGTGGGGAGGGAACTTGAGTTCCTGGCCCAGGAAATCGGCCGTGAGGCCGGGACGCTTTCGGCCAAGGCCCGCTCCGTTCCCCTGGGGCAGACGGCCCTGGCGATCCGCCTTTCGGCCGAGCGGGTCCGCGAACAGGCCCGTAACGTGGAATGATGAACCACCGAGACCACAGAGAAAACACCATGATGAGATCCGTTAAGCTTCGGGACAGTCTTTCCAGTTCACAAAACCAAAACAGGATTTTTCGTTTGTGGAGAAAGCATAGCGAAACTATCCTTCGCCAGACGCCTGAAAAACAAATAACACTTTTGCTCTGTGCCCTTTGTGTTCTCGGTGGTGAACCATGGTGAGGGATTTCCTGCCGGAGGGCTGGGGGGTTCAGGGGGAGCGCGGGATCGCGTTCGTGGTCGCCGGTCCCTCGGGTGCCGGGAAATCCTCGGTGATCTCCGAGCTCCTGCGGCGGGACAGGCGCTTGGACTTTTCGGTTTCGGCCACCACGCGTCCCAAGCGGCCCGATGAGGTGCATGGCCGGGATTATTACTTCGTTTCTCAAGAAGAGTTCGATCAACTTGTCTCTTCCGGGGAACTTCTGGAGTGGACAGAATACCAAGGCCACCGCTATGGCACCCCTCGCCGTGAAGTGGTGAATCGGCTGGCACAAGGAAAGGACGTGCTGCTGAACGTGGAGGTGCAGGGGGCATTGGCCATAGCCAGGGCGGGCCTCCCCTGCCCGGTGGTGCTCGTCTTCCTGGTGCCCCCGAGCTGGGAGGAGCTTGTGGCCCGCATCAGGGCCCGGGGCACGGAGTCGGACGAGGCCCTCAGGGAGCGACTCCTCATCGCCCGGGAGGAGGTCCGGCATATCCCCGAGTTTCACTACCTGGTGGTGAACGACCGGCTGGAGAACGCGGTGCGGGAGCTGGAAGCGATTGTGATGGCCGAGCGCAGGCGCATTACCCGATGGTGAGCTTCGGGATCGATCTTGTGGAGGTGTCGCGCATCAGGCGGCTCCTGGAAAGAAGAGGAGAGCGGGCTTTGGTCCGCCTGTTTTCCCCGGGTGAGATCGAGTACGCCTTGCGCGCCCGCCCCCCGCTTTCCTACCAGCGACTGGCCGCTCGGTTTGCCGCCAAGGAGGCGTTCATCAAGGCGTTGGGTCGCCCGGTCCCGTTTCGGGAAATGGAGGTGGTCTCAAAGGGCAAGCAGCCCTACCTGCGCTGGCGAGGGAACGATTGCCCCCTCTCCCTCAGCCACACAGGCGACTTCGCCATCGCTTTGGTGGTGATCCCGAAGGAGCTCATCCCGCCCCGGACAGGCCCTTGAGGTGCTCGCGCAGGGTGACCGTCTCCCGGCCGGGTCCCTGGGAGATGAACCGGTTCTTTTCCTTCTCTTCGGCCTCTTCCTGGAGCTTTCGGATGGAAAGCCGCACCTGACGTTTCGCCTCGTTGATCCCTATGATCTTGGCGGTTACCTCTTGGCCTAGCCGGAGCACCTCCGAGGGGGTGTTGATGCGCTCCTCCGCGATTTCCGATACATGGATCAGCCCCTCCACTGCCGGGGTGATCCGCACAAAGGCGCCGAAGTCCTTGATCTGTGTCACCGGGCCTGAGACCACGGAGCCCACCGAATACTGTTCCAGAAACTGCTCCCAAGGGTCTTGCTCCAAGGCTTTGATGGACAGGCTGATCCGGCGCTGCTCCTGGTTTACCTTGAGGACCATTGCCCGCACGGTTTGCCCCTCTTTAATGAGCTCTCTGGGATGGGAGACCCGCTGCCAGGAGAGCTCGGACACGTGAATCAAGCCTTCCACACCTTCCTCAAGCTCCACGAAGGCGCCGAAGTCGGTGATCTTGGTGACCTTGCCTTCCACCAGGGCCCCGCGGGGATACCGGTGTTCCACGTCTTCCCAAGGATCGGGCTGGGCCCGTCTCAGGGAGAGGGAGATACGTTTTCTTTTCTCGTCCACGCCGAGCACGACCACGTCAACCGTGTCGCCCTCCTGCACGACCTCCTTTGGGTGTTTGGGGAAGCCCCAAGAGAGCTCGGACACGTGCACAAGCCCCTCCACGTCTTCCTCAAGCTCCACGAAGGCGCCGAAGTCGGTGACAGAGACCACCCGGCCGGTGACCCGGCTGCCGGGAGGATAGCGATCGGCGATCCCGATCCAAGGGTCCGGCCGGAGGCGTTTGATGGAAAGCGAGATACGTTCTTCTTCCGGATCCGCCTCCAATACCATCACCCGCACCTTCTGTCCCGGCTTGTATTTGTCAGCCGGCGGAACCGGGATGTCCTTCCAACAGATCTCGGTTCGGTGGACCAGGCCGTCGTAGCCGCCCACGTCCACGAAGATCCCGAAATCGACCACGCTTTTGATCTTCCCCTCGAGGACCTTGCCTGGGGTAAGGGAGGAAAACAGCTCCCGCTTTTTCTTTTCTTCCAGATCCTTGAGGTACTCACGGCGGGATACCACGATGTTCCTGTCCCGGCGAGAGAATTCGATGATTTTTAGATCGATCTCCTTATCTTTCAGGCGCTCGAACTTGGTGGAAATCCCCTTACCCAGGTGGGAACCCGGCAAGAAGGCCCTGATGCCGCCCAGGCTTACCTGGTATCCTGCGCCCTTCACCTCCTCGACGATCTTCCCCTTGACGGGCGCGCCCGACCGATACGCCCTCTCCAGCTCCGCGTACCTTTTGGCGAAGAAGGCTTGGCGCTCTGAGACGAAAACGGTCCCGTTTTCCTCGTCGATGTAGGTGACGATGACCTCGAGCTCCTCTCCTGGCTTAACTTCCTCGTGAAAGGGGGCAAGTTCCCCCTTGGGAAGCAGGGCTTCTGACTTGTAGCCGATGTCTACCAGGAATTCGCCCTCGGTCTCTTCCACCACCGTACCCGTAACCGTATCTCCACGGCTGAAGAGACGAACGTCACTTGCATCGAGCGCGTCCTCCATCCGAATCCGATCCGTCACTTTGAACCACCCCTTGTTAGATTTCCCCTTTCGGGCCCGCACCCAAGTTAACTCAGCGAACCCCTTAGCGGGCAGATTTACTCCGATCTTATCCTGACTGTCGAGCGGGCTCAAACTAAGCCGCGTCGATTCTCTCCATCAGGCGGGCGGCCAAAAGCTGGTACCGCTCCTTTCGCGGTAGCTCTTCCGGCAGGTCTTTGGCGAGTTCCTCCACGGAAAACGGGCGGCCAAAGTGCACTTCCACCTTTGGGAAGCCCAGGGGGTTGGTGGGAGGATAGTGGCCATGTGGCACTATGTTTGCCGGTATCAAGGGCCGATCGAGGAATTCGGCGAACCGGATGGCTCCGGGCTTGGGGCTGGCCCCGGGCCGAGTTGTCCCCTCCGGGAAGATGCCGATTATCTTGTTTCTCTCCGCCGTCCTGACGGCCTTGCGAAAGTCCCGAGCGCTGAAGGCTTCCCGCTCGATGATCGTGGCGAAAAACCACACGAACGGGGCGAGCAGGGGGTTGCGCAGAAGCCCCCTCCTCGCCAAAAAGCCGATCCGCCTGAACGGCCCTGCCGCCACGCACAGGATGGGGACGTCCCAATAGGAACGATGTCGGGCCACCAGGATGCCTCCCCCCCGGAGGTTCTTGCGGCCCCGGACCGAGAGGCGAAAAAGCGGCCAAATCACCACACTGGCCAGCACGTCCAGGACCGCGTACAAGACGTCCCGGATCCGGTCAGCGAGCCAGCTTCGCACGGCGCTCCTCCACAAGCTTGAGGGCCAGGGCCAACACCTGCTCGCGAGAAAGCCCTGTGGTGTCCAGGATCACGGCATCCGGTGCCGGACGCAAGGGGGAGTCCTTTCGGGTGGAGTCCCGCTCGTCCCGGCGACGGATGGCGGCCAGGACCTCCTGGAAGTCTCCACCCCGCTCGGCCAACCTCCGCCTGGCCCGCTCCTCGGGCTCGGCCCACAGGAAGATCTTGAGTTCTGCGTCCGGTAGCACCACGGTGCCGATGTCCCGCCCCTCCATGACCACGTCCCGGCCCCGGGCGATCTGGCGCTGCAGGGCCACAAGATGCCGGCGGACCCGCCCGTCCACGGCCACTTGTGAAGAAAGCTCATCCAGAGCAGGGTTTTCCAGGAGCTCGGTGACGTCCTCCCCTTCGAGCAAGATCCGTCCTCCCTCCTGCACCTCGATGTGGACCTTCTCGGGCGGGAGCCCCCTCTCCTTGGCCAGGGCAGCTGCCCGGTACATGGCCCCGGTAGGCACGAAGAGATACCCCAGCTTTTCCGCCAAGCTTCTTGCCAAGGTAGTCTTGCCGGCCGCCGCCGGCCCATCGATGGCAATCCTCATGCTGCAAACTTGTACCCACGGGGGACCGGTGCCGCAACGAACAACTTCCCTTCCACCGTGTTTTTCAGGCTTTGGGCCGCTTTCCCTGCCTGGTCCAGGGAAGTGAACGCGCAGAACAGGGCGGAACCGGCCCCGGACATCCCTACCCCCAGGCCGCCCAGCCCAGCCAGCGCCCGCCGCAGCTCAGCAAGCCGGGGCCTCAGCCGGAGGGCAGCCGGCCACAGGTCGTTCTCCCACCCCGGAAGCTCGCCCTCAAGCCGGACTGGACAGGAGAAAGGAACGCCAAGCTCGTCGTACAAGCGATACACCTCCGGGGTAGGGCAGTCGAAGGGGGGAACCAGGATCAAGAACGCCTTCGGGAGATCCACCCGAGCCGGTGAAATTCTCTCCCCGATCCCTTCTACCCAGGCCGGGCTGTCCGAGAAAAAGAACGGCACATCTGCGCCCAGCTCCAGGCCGATCTCCTGCAGCTCCGCCCGGCTGAGGCCCAAGCCCCACAGGCGGTTTAGACCGGCCAAGGCCGCGGCCGCATCCGAGCTCCCCCCGCCCAGCCCTGCCCCGACCGGGATTTTCTTTATGAGCCGGATATGGGCCCCCTTCCTGAGGCCGGCGTGCTCGCGGAGGAGGCGGGCCGCCCGCAGGACCAGGTTCTCCCCCGCTGGTATCTCAAGGCCCCCCATCTCCACCTTCAAGTCGTCCGCCTCCACCAGGGAAAGCTCATCGTAAAGGTCCACGGCGCACATCAGGGTCTGCAGGAGGTGGTAGCCGTCGTCCCTGCGGCCCACCACCCGCAGGATCAAGTTCAGCTTGGCGTAGGCGAGAACTCGGAGCTCTTCCATACCACCTTCCCCCTCTTGATCACGGCAAGCGTCAGGTCATGGCCCACGAAATAGGGGAGCTCGGCCAGGGTGTCGGCGTCCCAGATCACCAGGTCGGCGAGCTTCCCCGGCTCCAGGGAGCCGACTTCCTCCGCCAGGCCCACGGCGGCAGCCGCATTCAGGGTGGCGGCGCACAGCGCCTCCTCGGGAGAAAGCCCGAGCTTGAGCACCGCCAGGGACATCACCAAGGGCAGGGAGGAGATGGGACAGGAGCCGGGGTTGAAGTCGGTCCCAAGCGCCACCGGAACTCCCGCCTCTATGAGCTTCCTGGCCGGGGGGTAAGGCTCCGAAAGCACGAAGGCCGTTCCAGGGAGGAGGACGGCCACCACCCCCGCTTCGGCCAGGGCCTTGATCCCCTCCGGGGAGACGTGGAGGAGGTGGTCGGCCGAGACCGCACCGAGCTCTGCGGCCAGCTTCGCTGCCCCTACGTCTGCAAGCTCGTCGGCATGGAGCTTCGGGGCAAGACCGTGCTCCCTTCCCGCTTGGAGGATCCGGCGGGCCTCCTCCACCGTGTAAAAGCCCCGGTCGCAGAACACGTCGCAGAACCGGGCCAGCCCTTCCTCCGCCACTTGGGGGATCATCTCCTCCACCAGGCGGTCGATGTAGGCCTCACGCGGTTCCCCTTCCGGGAAGGCATGGGCCCCGAGGAAGGTGGGCACGACCGTGAGCGGGAGCTGTTGGGAGAGGCGCCGGATGGCCCGAAGCATCTTGAGCTCGTCCTCGGTGGTGAGGCCATAGCCGGACTTGATCTCACAGGTGGTGGTCCCGCCCCGCAGCATGCGCGCAAGGCGCACCTTGGCAAGTCTTACCAGTTCTTCTTCACTGGCCCTTCGTACCGCCGCCACGGTGGTGAGGATCCCTCCCCCGGTGTAGGGCTCCCCCCGGGTGCGGGCGAGGAACTCCGCCACCCGGCTTCCGGCGAACACGGCATGGGTATGGGGATCCACAAGCCCCGGGGTGACGAGCCGCCCTTGGGCATTCAGGGTGGGACCGGAAAAAGAAGGAGGCTTCCCCTCCCCCACCTCACTTATCCGACCGCCCTCGATGAGCACATAGGCGCCCGAGAGCGTAAGAAGCTCCCCTTGCTCTCTCCCTGAGCGAGGGGAATCACCACAAGGGGTGACAAGCTCTCCGATTCCGTACACGAGAAGATCCATACAGGCGCATTATAGCCGCACACCTTGGGGGAAGGGGGCTCGCTGGCTATACTGATTGCGCCATGGTGGAACTGGATGGACATAGCCTTACCCCTCAGGAGGCCGAGCGGGTGATCTTGGAAGGGGAAGGTGTGCGGGCCACCCCTGAGGCCCTGTCCGCCGTGGAAAAGGGCCACCGAAGGCTTGTCGAGCTCGTCCGGTGCGGAGGCCCGATCTACGGGGTGAACACGGGGCTCGGCAAACTAAGCTCGATTGAGATCCCTCAGGATTCACTGGGAGAAATTCAGGAGAACATCGTCCGCGCTCATGCCACCGGGGTAGGGGCGCCGCTTCCCGACGAGGCGGTCCGGGGGATGCTCCTCTTCCGTGCCAATTCCCTGCTTAAGGGCCTCTCCGGGGTGCGCCCGGCCTTGGTGGAACTCCTTTTGGGGATGCTGAACGCCGGGGTATATCCGGTGGTGCCCGAGCAGGGCTCAGTGGGGGCCTCCGGGGATCTGGTGCCCTTGGCACACCTATCCCTGGTTCTCCTGGGGGAGGGGAGGGCCCGCTTCCGGGGGGAGGAGCTTTCAGGGGAAGAAGCCCTGAGGCGGGCTGGGCTTTCCCCCCTTTCCGGCCTTGCCCCGAAAGAGGGCCTGGCCCTGCTCAACGGCACGGCCTACATGCTGTCTTGCCTTACCCTGGCCTGGGCGCTTGGCCGGCGGGCGTTCCGGGCCGCCCTCCTCGCCTCCTCCCTCACCTTCCAGGCCCTGCGGGGACAGACCGCCCCGCTTGACGAACGGCTTCACCTTGCCCGCCCCCATCCCGGACAGATCCAGGTAGCAAGAAAACTCAGGGAGCTCCTTTCCGGAAGCTCACTTGTGGACACCTGGAAGGGGGATGTGCAGGATCCCTACTCCCTCAGATGTCTCCCCCAGCTGCTCGGGCCGATCTTGGAGACGCTCTCGTGGGTGGAGGAAAGGCTCAGGATCGAGATGAACTCCGCCACCGATAATCCCCTTATTTTCCCAGAAGGGGATGCCGTCCCCGGGGGGAATTTCCACGGGGAGATTTTGGCCTTCTCCGCCGAGGCCCTTGCCATTGCCCTGGCGGAGCTAGGGGCGGGCTGTGAGCGCCGGATAAGCCTCCTTTTGGCCGGGGACAGAGGGCTTCCGCCCTTCCTTTCCCCTCAGCCCGGCCCCTCATCCGGGCTGATGCTCTGCCAGTACACGGCGGCGGCCTTGGCCACGGAGAACAAGGTCCTGTCGCATCCTGCCGCGGTGGACTCGATCCCCACCTCCGGCGGAAAGGAAGACCACAACTCCATGGGAGCGACCTCCGCATGGAAGGCCCTTAGGATCGCGGAAAATGCGATCTCTCAGGTGGCGCTGGAGCTGGTGTGCGTGCGGTGGGCAGTGGCCCTGGCCGGGGAGGAGGGACTCTCCCCCGCCACCAAGGAGGTTTACGAAAAGCTGTCACAGCTGGTCCCCCCACCAGGGCCGGACCGGTACTTGGGGGAGGCCATCGCCAAGGTTCGGGCCGCGGTTAGATCAGGGGAAGTGAGCGTAAGTGGCTTATAAGGCGGGAATTGCAGCAGTGGTGGGGAAGACCAACGTGGGCAAGTCCACGTTCATCAACGCCATCATGGGGCAGAAGGTGGTGATCGTGTCCGACCGCCCCCAGACCACCCGCAACCGCATCCGCTGCATCTACACCACTGATGAGGCACAGGTGGTGTTCGTGGACACCCCGGGGCTCCACCGGCCGGTGAATAAACTCTCGGCCCACATCCTGCGGGAGGCGTTCCGGGCCCTGGCCGGGGTGGACGAGCTCCTTTACATGACCGAGCCCACCGGCGGGGTGGACCCCTACGACCAAGAGGTCCTCCCAAGGATCCGCACCCTGCCCTGTCCCAAGCTCCTTTTGGTGAACAAGATCGACCGGGCCAAGGGGAACCAGCTCCCGGAGACCCTGCTAGCTTACGAAAAGTTGGGGATCTTCGATGAGCTTGTGCCCATCTCCTGCCTTAAGGGAAAGAACCTGGACCGGGCTCTGGAGCTGGTCATCCGGTACCTCCCCGAGGGGGAGCCCCTGTTCCCGGACGGTGTGGCCACCGACCGACCGCTTGAGTTCATCGTGGCCGAGCTCATCCGGGAAAAGATCTTCCATCTCACCTACCAGGAGATCCCCTATTCTACGGCGGTAGTGGTGGACCGGATCCGCGAGCGAGAGGACCGTCCCCTCATCGAGATCTACGCCACCATCTACGTGGCCCGGGATTCGCAAAAGCCAATCATCATAGGAAGGGGAGGGCAAAAACTGAAGGAAATAGGCAGGCTCGCCCGGCTTGAGCTGGAAGCACTTTTGGGAAAGAAGGTGTTTCTTTCGCTCCACGTCAAAGTGAAGCCGCGCTGGACTGAAGATGAGGTTGAGATCGCCCGCCTGACCGGCGATTAGCTATAATCATTTTCAAGGGGCTGGCGAAAGCCTTGATTTGAGGGTCGTATTTATGAAACCCGTGTGTAGCGCCTTGTCCGCAGGTCCAGGAGCTTGGCTCGCAGAACGAGAGGCCATCTTGTGTCGGGATCCCGAGGAGGTCGTTTCCGGTCGCCGGTTCGATATTGCATTTTCGGACTGTGGGAACCGGAGGGGGAATTCGACCTAGACAGGATGTATGAGGACAAACGCAGACGTAGTAATTGAACCGGTCCACGACCATCGGGGGTACCGGGAGTGTGAGGCCCTGCAGAAGGCGGTGTGGGGGTTTGAGGACATCGCAGTGGTGCCTGATCACGTCCTCCACACCATCGTGGAAGGGGGAGGGTTGCTCCTTGCCGCCTACGATGGGATCGGCCCCGGGCGGGAGATGGTGGGGTTCGTGCTCTCGCTTTTGGGGCGCTGGGAAGGGGGAAAGCTTCGCCACCAGTCCCTGATGGCCGCGGTGCGCCCGGACTGGCAGGGGCGGGGGATAGGCTACCTTCTCAAGTGCGCCCAGCGCCAGCACGTCCTGGAGCAGGGGATCGACCTCATCACTTGGACGTTCGATCCCTTGGAGTCGCGGAACGCCCACTTCAACTTGAACAAGCTCGGTGCGGTGGTCACCCGCTACATGCCTAATTACTACGGGGAATTCCGCGATGCCCGCAATCGCGGCCTTCCCACGGATCGGTTCCTCTGCGAGTGGCACCTCCTCTCCCCCCGCACCGAGTCCCATTTGGCCGGACATACGGAGCCCAAGCTCGCTTTGGGCAAGGCGGAGACGATCAACCGCACCCGCAGGCTCCCCTCCGGCCTCAGGGCCCCGGCCGGCTTTCGCGCAAACATCTCGGCACCTCAGCTCCTGTTTGAGATTCCAAGTGACCTTCAAAGCTTGCGGAGGGCGGATCTTGAGCTGGCCCGGGCCTGGCGTTTGGAGTCGCGGAAGGCGTTGAGCTTGTACTTCGACGATGGGTACTGGGCAGTGGGCCTGTTCCATGAGGGAGAGCGGAGCTTTCTCGTGCTGGAGCGTGCTTCCCAGGAGGTGCTTTCCCGCCCGTGATCAGGCTCGAGCGCCTTTCCGCCTACCTTGTGGAGCTTCCGCTCGTGCACCCGTTCCGCACCAGCTTTGGGGAGGAGAAAGTCCGCAGGGCGCTCCTGATTTCGCTTGAGGGGGAGGGAAAGGTTGGGTGGGGGGAGTGTGTGGCCGGGGCCGGCCCCTGG
>JAGGRX010000006.1 GCA_021159405.1 Candidatus Bipolaricaulota bacterium
GGTGGGTAAACTCGCCCCGATGGCGGAGGGACGGGTTTGGCCGGCTTATTTACGGATGTCGTCGCGGGAGCTTCGAGCCCGGGCGGAGGCGCTTCGGGAGCTCGCCTCCCCGTGTCGGCTTTGCCCCCGGGAGTGCCGTGTGCGGCGGGCGCAAGGGGAACGGGGCTCCTGCCGGGCCGGGCTCACTCCTTGGGTGTCAAGCTTCGGCCCCCACTTCGGGGAGGAGCGGGTGCTCGTTGGCCGGGGCGGCTCGGGCACCATTTTCTTTACCGGCTGCAACCTGCACTGTGTCTTTTGCCAGAACTACGAGATCTCCCAGCTCTGCGAAGGGGAGGAGATCTCCGTAGAGGAGCTTGCGGCCTGGATGCTAAAGCTTCAGGAGCTGGGCTGCCACAACATCAATTTAGTCACCCCCACCCACCAGGCCCCCCAGATCGTGGAGGCGCTGGCGATCGCCCGGGAGGGGGGCCTCGGGCTCCCCATCGTGTGGAACTGCGGAGGGTACGAGTCGGTGGAGGCACTCAGGCTTCTCTCGGGGATCGTCGACATCTACATGCCGGACTTCAAGTACGGGGATTCCCGGGTCGCCGCCCGCTATTCCGACGCCCCGGGGTACTTCGAGGTCGCAAAGGCCGCCCTTAAGGAGATGCACCGGCAGGTCGGAGACCTCAAGATCGAAGGCGGGATCGCCCGCCGAGGGCTCCTGGTGCGCCACCTTGTCCTCCCCGGGGGCCTCGCCGGAACGGAGAAGGTGCTCAAGTTCATCGCCGAGGAGCTCTCCCCGAAGACCTTCGTCAACATCATGGCCCAGTACTACCCCACCTACAAAGCGTGGCAGTACCCAGAGCTTGCCCGGCGCATCACCCCGGAGGAGTACAGCGAGGCGCTTAAGATCGCACACCGGCTGGGCCTTTCCCGGGCTGCCCCCCACTAGCCTCAACTTGCCAGACAGCCTGACGAAGGGTACATTGGAGGCAAAGGAGGGATCCCGATGAAAAACTGGCATAGCAAGCTTTTTACCCCTGGCCCTACCGAGGTGCGGCCCGAGGTCCTGCAAGCCATGTCCACTCCCCAAATCCACCACCGCTCGCCCGAGTTCTCGGAGCTCTATGCTGAGCTTCAACCCAAACTACAGAAGTTCCTATACACGGATCAGACCGTGTTCGTGTTCACCTGCTCCTCCACCGGGGTCATGGAAGCCGCGGTTCGGAACACGGTGAGGAAGAAGTGTCTGAACTTGGTGAACGGGGCCTTCGGGGCGCGCTGGCACCAGATCACCAAGGCCTGCGGTCTCCCCTGCGAGGCCCTGGAAAATCCGTGGGATGTGGCGATCAAGCCCGAGCAGGTGGAGGAGCGGCTCCGGAGCGGCGAGTTCGACGCGGTGACCTTAGTGTTCAACGAAACCTCCACCGGAATGATGAACCCCCTGCCGGAGATCGCCGAGGTGGTCAAGAGTTTCCCGGACGTGTTGCTCCTGGTGGACGCGGTGTCCGCCATGGGGGGGGTGAAGATCGAGTTCGACCGGCTGGGGCTGGACGTGCTCCTTGCCGGGGTGCAGAAGGCCATCGCCCTGCCGCCCGGGCTCACGGTATGTGCCGTCTCGGACCGGGCCCTGGCCCGCGCCGAGGAGGTGAAGCCCAAGACCTACTACTTCTCCTTCCCGGTGATGCTCAAGTACCACAAGAAGAACCAGACCCCCTCCACCCCTTCCATCCCGCACCTTTTCGCCCTTAACGCCCAGCTCGATGCCATGTTCGAGGAAGGACTGGAGAAGAGATTTGCTCGCCACGAGGAGATGGCAAGCCTGGTACAGGCCTGGGCCAAGAAGCACTTCGACATCTATCCAGAGGAAGGCTATTGGAGCAAGACCCTCACTTGTGTCAAGAACACACGGGGCATCAACGTGGCCGAGCTCAACAGGACCTTGGTGGAGGAACACGGGATGCGGATCTCAAACGGCTACGGCGACCTCAAGGAGAAGACCTTCCGCATCGCCCACATGGGCGACCTCACCACCGCCGACATCCGGGGGCTCCTTTCCACCATCGACATGATTCTGGGACTGTAAGGTGATGTGTAAGGAGGAGATATGAAGGTTTTGATCTGTGATCCGCTGGCGGAATCGGCCGTCGCGCGCCTCAAGGAGGCCGGCCTGGAAGTGGTGGAGAAGACCGGGATGTCCCCGGAGGAGCTGGCCCAAGAGCTCGCCAAGGGCTACGAGGTCATCGTGGTCCGCTCGGCGACCAAGGTCAGGAAGCCCGCGATCGACGCGGCGGTGGGCCTTAAGCTCATCGTCCGGGCCGGGGTGGGCCTGGACAACATCGACGTTGAGTATGCTCGAAAAAAGGGGATCGAGGTGCGCAACACTCCTCGGGCGAGCACCGACTCGGTGGCCGAACTCACCCTGGCCCACATGCTGGCCCTGGCCCGCTCCCTGCCTCAGGCCACCCAGTCCCTGCGCGAGGGAAGGTGGGAGAAGAAGGCCTTCCGGGGGATCGAGCTTTCCGGGAAGACCCTGGGGGTGATCGGGATCGGCCGGATCGGCCAGGCGGTAGCCCGCCGGGCCCTTTGCCTGGGGATGCGCGTAGTCGCCTACGACAAGTTCGTAAAGGAGTCCCCCCTCCCCGAGGTGCGGATGGTCCCCCTGGAGGAGCTCCTCCGGGAGGCTGACTTTGTCACCCTGCATGTCCCGCCCGATCCCGCAGGCCCGGTGATCGGGAAAGAGGAGATCGCCAAGATGAAACCGGGAGCTTACCTCATCAACTGCGCCCGGGGCGGGGTGGTGGACGAGGCCGCCCTGCTTGAAGCTTTGAACTCCGGAAAGCTCGCCGGGGCTGGTCTGGATGTGTTCGAGGAGGAGCCGCCCAAGAACATGGAACTCCTCCGCCATCCGAAAGTGTCCCTCACCCCCCACATCGGGGCCCAGACGAAGGAGGCGCAAGGGCGGGTCGGCGACGAGGTGGTGGACATCCTCCTCGAGTTTGCAAGGAGCACGTAAATGGCCAAGGTCTATCCGTTCCGCGGAGTCCGCTATAACCTGGATGTGGTCGGGGACCTATCGAAAGTCGTGACCCAGCCCTACGACCGGATCGGCCCTAAAGAGGAGGAAGAGTACAGGCGCCGCTCCCCCTATAACATCGTGCGGGTGATCGGCGGGAAGGTCCCGCCCGCGGACGAGGCCGAGTACGCCCGCCGGGCCGAAACCTTCCGCAAGTGGCTCGCGGAAGGGGTACTGGTGCGCGACCCCGAGCCAGCGCTTTATGCCTACTACCAAGAGTTTGCGTGGGAGGGGCAGGTTCACACGCGCAAGGGAGTTGTAGCCCTGCTTGACCTCAAGGAAAGCTCGGTCAAGGCCCACGAGAAGACCCTGAAAGGTCCCAAGGAGGATCGTCTAAGGCTCCTCCGGGCCACCGAGGCCAACTTCGGCCACATCTTCATGCTGTATCAGGACCCCTCCCGCCGCGCCTCCGGGGCCGTGGACGAGGAGGTAGCCGGCCGCGCCCCGGAGATGGAGGCCCGCGATGACTTCGGAAACCGCCATATGCTCTGGCGGATCACCGACGAGGAGGCGATCCGAACGGTGCAGGAGGTCCTGGCCGCCCTCCCCCTGTTCATCGCCGACGGCCACCACCGGTTTGAAACCGCGGTGACCTTCATGCAGGAGTGCTTTGAGCGGGGTTGGAAGCCGGTGCCGCCGGAGACCTTCACCTCCCGCATGGTGACGTTGGTGAACACGGCCGAGCCGGGCCTCGTCATCCGCCCCATCCACCGGGTCGTCCACTCCCTGGAAGGCTTCGACCCAGACCGGTTCCTCAAGGAGTTGGAGGGGGAGTTCCGGGTGGAGCCCCTTTCTTCCTTGGAGGAGGCGCAAAAGCGCCTGGCCGAGGGCTTGGGGGTGGAACACGTGTTCGTGGTCTACCTCCCCGGCGGCCGCTTCTACGCCGTCTCGCTCAAGGACGAGGGGAGGATCCCGAAGCTCGTCCCGGGGGAGCAGTCCCTGGCCTGGAAGTCGCTGGACGTCTCCATCCTGCACAAGGCGGTCCTGGAGCGAATCCTTAAAATCGACGAGGAAAAACTCGCCGCCGGGACCCACGTTTCCTACACCCCGTACCGGGAGAAGGCCGTCGAGGCGGTGGAGCGGGGCGAGGGGCAGCTCGCTATCCTCCTCAACCCCACCCGGGTGGAGGAGGTGATGGCGGTGGCAAGCCAAGGGGAGCGCATGCCCCAGAAGTCCACGGACTTTTACCCCAAGCTCCTCACCGGCCTTGTGGCCATGCGGATGGAGATCGAAAAGTAGCCCATGCCTGCTGGAGGATGTCTCAAATTGCCTTGACACCCAGCCGACCGCTCATAAAATTAGCAGTCAGAGCTATAGACTGCTAATCACTTGAGGAGGTGAGGTCAGTGGACAGGTTGTGCGATGTGTGTAAAGTCCGGCCGGCCACCCACCGGATAGTGGATCGCCGGGGCGGCCTGGCCAGGGAGCTATACCTGTGCGACCGCTGCTACGCTGAGCGGTATGGGAACTTGCGCTCGCCCTGGGAGTTCCTATTCGGGGGCTTTTTCGACGATTTCCTGGGAGATTTCTTCGACCGGCCCCGCCCCAGGAGGACGGCGGTAGACATCTCCGAGTGGCTCTCCCAGCCGGCCCGGGAGGCCCTATCGCGCTCCGCCGAGAAGGCCGTCGAGCGAGGGAGCCCTCACATCGACACCGAGCACTTGCTCTTGGCGCTCCTAGATACCCAAGTGGTACAGGCGATCTTCCGGGCCCTGAAGCTTTCGCCGGAGGACGTGGAGCAGTACATCGAGCACAACGCGCCCAAGGGGGAGGCCGAAGTGAAAAGCCCGGATCTCTCGCCTCGGCTTAAAGAGGTGCTGGTGCTCGCGGCCGAGGAAGCCCAAAGGCTTGGCCACTCTTACATCGGGCCGGAGCACCTTCTTATCGGCCTGGTGCGGGAGTCGGAGGGCCTGGCCGGGGACCTCCTCAGGAAATACGGCCTCACCCCCGAGTCCCTCCGCCAGCAGGTGGTGAAGGTGGTGGGTAAGGGGGCCGAGGAGGGGCGCGTGGAGGAGCCCTCCCCTACCCCCACCCTGGACAAGTACTCCCGCGACCTCACCGCCCTGGCCCGCCAGGGCAAGCTCGATCCCGTGATCGGCCGGCACGAGGAGATCGAGACCGTGATCGAGATCCTGTCCCGCCGCACCAAGAACAACCCGGTCCTGATCGGGGAGCCAGGCGTGGGAAAGACCGCCATCGTGGAGGGCCTGGCCCAGAGGATCGTCAAGGGCGAGGTGCCCGAGATCCTGAAGGGCAAGCGTGTGGTGGAGCTCGACCTCACCGGGCTCGTCGCCGGCACCAAATACCGGGGCGAGTTCGAGGAGCGCATCCGCAAGGTCCTGGACGAGGTGAAGAAGAACCAGGATCAGATCATCCTGTTCATCGACGAGGTGCACCTCCTGGTGGGGGCCGGCGGCACCGGCGAGGAAGGGACCATGGACGCGGCCAACATCCTCAAGCCCATGCTCGCCCGGGGGGAGCTGCACGTGATCGGGGCCACCACCCTGAACGAGTACCGAAAGCGCATCGAGAAGGATCCTGCCTTGGAGCGGCGTTTCCAGCCGGTGTTGGTGTCAGAGCCCACCGTGGAGCAGACCGTTGAGATCCTGCGGGGGCTCCGGGATCGCCTGGAGGCCCACCACAAGGTGAGGATCACCGAGGAGGCGATCACCGCGGCAGCGGAACTCTCGGACCGCTACATCCGGGGCCGGTTCCTCCCGGACAAGGCCATCGACCTTCTCGATCAGGCCTGTGCCCGAGTGCGCATCCGCAACACCATGCCCCCGCTCGAGGTACAGGAGGCGGAGGCCAAGATCAAGGAACTCCAGCGCGAGGAGTCGGCTGCGGTGGGGGCCAAGGACTTCGGCCGCGCCGAGGAGATAAAGCTCGAGCTCAAAAAGTGGGAGAGCAAGCGCGATCAGGCCTTAGAGGAGTGGAAGAAGACCCGGGCCAAGTCGGTTCCAGAGGTGAGGATGGAGCACGTGGCCGAGATCGTTTCCCGCCTCACCGGTATCCCCGTCTCCGAGCTCACGAAGGAGGAGCGGGAGAAGCTCCTCAAGATGGAAGAGCTTCTGCACCAGCGGATCGTGGGCCAGGACGAGGCGGTGCGGGCGGTGGCCGAAGCCGTGCGCCGCGCCCGAGCTGGTCTTTCAGATCCAAATCGCCCCATCGCCAGCTTCCTGTTCCTGGGCCCCACCGGGGTGGGGAAGACCGAGCTCGCAAAAGCCTTGGCCTGGATCCTGTTCGGGGACGAGGACGCCATCGTCAGGATCGACATGTCCGAGTACATGGAGCGGCATGCCGTGGCCCGGCTCATCGGGGCGCCGCCGGGGTACGTGGGCCATGAAGAAGGCGGCCAGCTCACCGAGGCAGTCAGGCGCCGCCCCTACTGCATCGTGCTTTTGGACGAAATCGAGAAGGCACACCCAGAGGTGTTCAACATCCTGCTTCAAGTCCTGGACGATGGTCGCCTCACCGATTCCAAAGGCCGCACCGTGGATTTCACTAATACGGTGATCATCGCCACCAGCAACATCGGGGCGGAGATCATCCGTGATAACCTGCGCCTGGGGCCGGACGCCCTGGATTACCAGTCTTTGAAGGAGCGGCTGATGGGGGAGCTTTCCCGCTACTTCCGCCCTGAGTTCATCAACCGGATCGACGAGATCATCGTGTTCCAGGCCCTGACCCGAGACCAGATCCGCGAGATCGTGAAGCTCCAGCTCGAACGGGTTGAGAGGAGGCTCAAGGCCCAAAACATCACCCCCAAGTGGACCGAGGCTTTGATCGATTACCTCGCCGATCGGGGCTACTCCCCCCAGTTCGGGGCCCGGGAGCTCAGGCGCGTAATCCAGCAAGAGGTGGAGGGGCTGCTGGCACGCAAGCTCCTGGCGGGCGAGATCGCCAAGGGCAGCGTGGTGGAAGTGGACTACGACCGGTCTCGGGGGGAACTGGTAGTACACTCATTGGCGCCTGCCGCCTCCAATCCCGGGAAGGGGAGTGAAGGAGGGGACAAATGACGATCTTCGACTTTTTCTGGATCTTCCTGATGCTTTCGGCCCTCCAGCCGGTCCTGAGGCAACGGATGTTGGAGAGCGCCCGGCAGCGGCTCATAGCGAGGATCGAGAGCCTGCGGGGCTCGCGGGTGATCCTCCTTGTACACCGGCAGGAGACCATGAGCTTTTTGGGGTTCCCGGTGTTACGGTACATCGACATCCACGACTCCGAGGAGGTCATCCGGGCCATCCACATGACCGATCCGGACGTGCCCATAGACATCGTGCTCCACACCCCGGGCGGGCTTGTCCTGGCAGCCCTGCAGATCGCCCGGGCCATCAAGCGCCATCCGGCCAAGGTGACGGCCTTCGTGCCCCACTATGCCATGTCCGGCGGAACCCTCATCGCGCTGGCAGCGGACGAGATCGTGATGTGCGAGCATGCGGTCCTGGGGCCGGTGGACCCCCAGCTTGGGGAGTACTCGGCCGCCTCGCTGCTCAAGCTTGTGAGGGAAAAGCCCATCGACCGGATCGACGATCACACCTTGATCCTGGCCGATACGGCCGAAAAGGCGATCAAGCAGGTGCAGAGTGCGGTGAAGGAGATCCTCTCCGGCCGCTATCCCGAGGACAAAGCCGAGGAGCTGGCGAAGGTGTTGACCGAGGGGCGTTGGACCCACGATTACCCCCTCACCTACGAGGAGGCAAAGGAGCTGGGGCTCAACGTATCGGCCGATATGCCCAAAGAGGTGCTTCAGCTGATGGAGCTCTATCCCCAGCCGGTGCGCCACGCCCGCACGGTGGAGTACCTCCCCATCCCCCGTCGTCGGGGACCAGCGATCCCCGCACAGAGGGGTAATGTGCCGGGCTAGGCAAGCTTTTTCTTGAGCTGAAACAGGATCTCCAGGGCCTCGAGGGGGGAGAGGCGTTCGGGATCGAGCTTCCGAAGCTCGGCGACCACTGGGTGGTCTTCGGGGCCGAACAGGGGAAGCTGCTGGGCATGTTCTCGGGCGATGGGCGCTTCACGCTCAAGCTCGGCCAGGATCCGCTCGGCCTCGGAGAGGACCTCGGGGGGAAGCTCGGCCAGGCGTGCTACCTCTACCCCATAGGCCCGGGCCGCCACCCCGGGCTGCACCCGGTGGAGGAAGATCACCTCCCCTTTCCACTCCCGCACCGCCACGTGCAGGTTGAACGCGCCCGGCACCTCTTCCGCCAGGCGCGCTAGCTCCCGGTAGTGGGTGGCAAACAGGGTCTTGCACCGGATGCGTTCCGCCAGATGCTTGGCGATCGCCCATGCCAGGGCGAGCCCATCGTGGGTGCTGGTGCCCCGCCCCAGCTCGTCCAGGATCACCAATGACCGCTCCGTGGCCCCGGACAGGATCTGCGCCGCTTCCCGCATTTCGGCCATGAACGTGGACAGGCCCCCGGCCAGGGCATCTGAGGCCCCTACCCGGGCGTAGATCCGGTCCAGGATCGGAAGCTCCGCCTCCTTGGCGGGCACGAATGAGCCCATTTGCGCCAGGAGCGCGATCAGCGCCACCTGCCGGAGGAAAACCGATTTTCCGGCCATGTTAGGGCCTGTCACCACCGCAAGGTAGTCCTTCTCGTCCATCTCCAGGTCGTTGGGGACGAAGTCGGTCACCTCCTCCACCACCGGGTGCCTCCCCTCGCGGATGCGGATGGCCGGCCGGTCGGTGAACCGGGGGCGGCAGTAGCCGCGCCTGTGGGCCACCTCGGCCAGGGACCGGAGGGCGTCCAGCTCCGCCAGGGCTTCCCCGAGATTCGCCAGGGCGGGGAGCTCCTCTTCCACCCGAAGGCAGAGCTTTTCGAACAGCTCTTCCTCCAGGGCCCTGGCCGCCTCCTCGGTCTGGGTCAAGCGAGCGGCGAGCCCTTCCAGCTCCGTGGTGGTGAACCGCTCCGCCCCGGCGAGGGACTGCCGGCGGCGCCAATCCGGCGGCACCTTGGCCAGGTGGGTCTTGGTGATCTCGATGAAGTAACCGAGCACTCTGTTGTAGCCCACCTTCAGGGTGGGGATCCCGGTGCGGGCCCGTTCCTTTTTCTCCAGGGCAGCGATCTCCGCCCTGAGGCGGGCGGCCCTCGCCCTGAGCTCGTCCAGCTCTGGGTGATAGCCCTCCTTGATCAGCCCTCCCTCTCTGGGGTCGGGCGGGGGTTCGTCGGAGAGGGCCCGGCCGATCTCCTCCGCCAGCCCTTGGGGCGCAGCCGCAAGCGCCTGGGCGAGCCCGGCCAGCCGCTCGGGGAGGGGGGAGAGGTCCGCAAGGTGCTCCCTGATCTCCGGCAGCACATCCAGGGTGCGGCGCAACAGGGCGAGGTCCAAGGGGCGCAGGCTCCCCGTCCCCACCCGTCCGAGGAGCCGGGGGAGATCACAGGCCCGGGTCAACAGTTTTCCCAAGGGCTCCCACGTTGCCCCTTGAATCAGCGCCTCAACGGCGTCGAGGCGGGCCTCGATCCGGGCCCGGTCCCGCAGCGGGGAAAGAAGCCATCTGCGCAAAAGCCTCCTTCCCATGGGCGTTTTGGTGCGATCAAGCACGGAGAAGACGGTGAGTTTTCCCTCCGGGCGCAGGGGCGCAAGGAGCTCCAGGGACCTTTGCGTGAAGGGATCGAGGACCATGGCCTCCTCCGCATCCCGCAGCGAAGGTGGCCGCAGGTGGTGGAGGTCCCCCACCGTCTCCTTGAGGTAGGCGAGCACGGCGCCGGCAGCACAAGCGGCAAGCTCAGCCCCTGGAAGCGCGTTTGGAAAATGGGCCCGAAGGTTCTGGGCCGAGAATTCCGCGGGAGGGCGGACCGTGCGGGGACCGGGGAGTTCAAGCGGCGCCGGCGTGCCTGCGGGGAGAAGCCATTCCCGCACGGAGATCCGGGCTAGCAAATTGGGGAGGTCGGAAAGCCCAACCTCGGCGGCGTGGAATTCGCCTGAGGCGGCCTCGGCCCAAGCAACGCCGACCTTCTCTCCCTCCGGGTACAAGGCAGCCAAGTACACATCTTGGCTTGAGTCCAGGGCTTCTTCCTCCAGTACCGTGCCCGGCGTGAGGACCCGCACCACCCTTCGCTCAAGGAGCTTCTTTCCCTTTCCCGGACGCTCCACCTGCTGGCAAAGGGCCACCTTGTACCCCTTTTTGAGCAGGCGGTGGATGTAAAGGTCGGCCTTCCTCACCGGCACCCCGGCCATGGGATGGCCGTCCCGCTGGGTGAGGGCGATGTCAAGCTCCCTGGCCACGAGCTCTGCGTCCTCAAAGAATGTCTCATAAAAATCACCTAAGTGGAAGAACAAAATGGCATCAGGGCAGCGGGCTTTGGCCTCGTGATACTGCCGCATCATCGGGGTGAGTTCCATCCCAGAGGGAGTATACCCGGGCCCGGTTGAAAAGGGGGCCTTGGGCGGGGACAATAGTTGCGCTTGGGGGCGTAGCTCAGCTGGGAGAGCGCTGGCATGGCATGCCAGAGGTCACGGGTTCAAGTCCCGTCGCCTCCACCACTTAA
>JAGGRX010000036.1 GCA_021159405.1 Candidatus Bipolaricaulota bacterium
CCGGCCCGGGCGAGCCGGGCGGCGGCAGCCACCCCTGCGACCCCCCCGCCCACTACCAGGACACGGCCCCGGACCTGCTTTGCCACGTCGCCCTCCAAGCGACGGCCAGCTTCTCCCGGGTGGAGAGGGAAACCCTTCTCGAGAAGACGTCGTACCCGCGGGCCTGGATCCGGGTGAGGATGGTCCCGTAGAGGGCGGCCAGGACCCCGATGCAGGGCCGGCCCCGCCGGGGAACCAGGGGCAGGAGCTCGTTTATCGCCTCCATATACCGTTTGGCCCTCGCAGCCTCGAAGGAAAGCAAGCTTCGCAATCCCTCGGTGAGTTCCCCCCGCTTCAGGTCCTCCTCGCTGACCCCGAAGCGGGAAAGGTCTTCCTGAGGCAGGTAAATCCTTCCCCGGGCGAGGTCCTCCCGTACGTCCCTGAGGATGTTCACAAGCTGCATCCCGATCCCGAACCTCTCCCCCGGCCGGTCCGCCTCCGGAGGGGCGCCCAACACCCTGAGCACGGTGAGCCCTACCGCCGCCGCCACGTGCCAACAGTAATCCTTAAGCTCCTCAAAAGTCTGGTAGCGGGCCTTGGTGAGGTCCATCCCCACCCCATCTATCACCGCCTGGAGCAGCTCCTCGGGGATGGAGAACTTCTCTTTGGCCCAGGCCAGGGCGGAGAGCACCGGATCGTCCCCGGGCAAGGAGAGTCCGGCCCGCAGGGCCGCAAGAGCAGCTTGTTTTTCCTCCAGGGTGCCGGGGCCGTCGGCGATGTCGTCCGCCCGGCGGAAGAAGGCGTAAAGCGCGTAGATCCCCAGCCGCTCCTCCCGAGGGAGGGTGAGGAAGGCTACGTAGAAGTTCTTCGCCTCCCTTCGGGTTATCCGAGCGGCCTCACGTAAGGCGTAAACGGGGCGCATAGCGTAATGCGGTCCGGAGGAAAAGCCCGAACTTCTCGGCCCGGCTTAGGGTGGGGCGGTGATGCAGGGTATCGTAATTCAACGCCTCGATCTTCCGCAGGATGGCCAGACCTCCGTAAGAAAAAAGCCGCACCTCTGCCCGCAAAATCCCCCGGAGCCTGTCGGGAAGGGCAAGCCCCTCCCGGAAGAAATCCCTGGCACGCTCGACCTCAAAGGCCATGAGCTTGCGGAACCTTCCGTCCACAACCTTGCGTCGGAGGTCGTCCTCGGAGTAACCGAAGGCGTCCATATCCTCCAGAGGGATGTAAATCCGGCCACAAGCGAGGTCCCGGGCGACATCTTGCCAGAAGTTGGCAAGCTGCAGGGCCGTGCATGTTTTGTCCGAAAGTCGGAAAAGCTCCTCATCCCGGTAACCGAACAGCATGAGGTAGAGGCGGCCCACGGGGTTGGCGGAGTGATCGCAGTAGTGAAGGAGCTCGTCGAAGGTGCGATAGCGGTGCACCTTTTGGTCCATGCGGTTGGCCTGGATGATCTTGCGGAAGGGCTCGATGGGGAGGTCAAACTCCCTGGCCGTCTCCCCCAGGGCCACCATGACCGGGTGGCGGGCTTTTCCTTGAAAGGCGGCCTCGAGCTCCTCCTCCCACCGGTCCAGCAGGGCCAGGCGGTCGCCTGGTGCCTCGTCCCCCAGGTCGTCTGTGGTGCGGAAGAACCCGTAGAGCGAAAAAATATGCTTCCGCAGCCTGCGGGGGACGAGCAGGGAGGCGAGGGAAAAGTTCTCGTAGTGCCGCCGGGCGAGCTCGGCGGAGAACCGGAACGCCTCCTCCAAGGTGGGGGGCGCCGCAGGCGGCCCAATCACAAGCTCCACGTGCCTCAACTCCACCCTTGCACGTGTACCAAAACCTCCCGCTCCCTGGGCCGATCGAGCTCCACCAGGAAGATGCGCTGCCAGCGCCCCAGGGCCAGCCTTCCCTCCACGACAGGGATGGTTTCGGAGGCGCCGAGCAGGAGATGCTGGCAGTGAGCATGGGCGTTGGGGCACTCGTCCTCGGTCATGTTCTTGGTTCGGATGGAGAAATCGTTATGTCGATAGTAGAGCTCCCGGGGCGCCACCCTCTTTAAGAACTCCTCCATGTCGACAAGGAGAAGGGGTTCGTTTTCATTGATGCGAATGGCGGCCGTTGTATGGCGACAGAACACGGTAACGATCCCCTCTCGCACCCCGGATTCCGTGACCTTTTCTTGTACTTCGTCGGTGATGTCGATGAACTGCGGCGCCCGCTCAGTGGTCATCCGGAAGGAAAGCAACCTCGCCATGGGACATGGCTCGGTGGAAATCTCCCTCACGCTGCATCACCCCCTATCTGGGAAAGCCTCTGGATAACCTGATCGATGACCTCGTCCGGGGTGGAGGCCCCGGCGGTCACTCCCACCCGGGAAAGCCCGGAGAGCCAATCCGAATTGATCTCCTCGGCGGACTCGATGAAGTAGGTGGACACCCCGGTCTTCCGGCAGGTCTCAGCAAGCTTGCGGGTGTTGGCTGAGTTTCGTGAGCCCACCACGAAGATGGCCTGAACGTGGGCCGCGAGCTCCAGGGCCGCCTGGTACCGCCGGCCGGTCTCCGGACAGGTGGTGTCCACCACCCGCAGGTCCTCCAAGGAGGGATGAAAGCGGGAGATGACCTCCTGCACGAAGCCCCAGAAGGCCTCGCGGTCCTTGGTGGTCTGGGAGATCACGGCGAGTTTTTTGGCGGAAAGCTCAGGGAGCTCCTGCGGGGACAGGGTGGCGTAGCCCTTGCCCTTGGTCCAGGAGAGCAACCCCCTCACCTCGGGGTGGGCCTCCTCCCCATAGATGAGGACGGTATAGCCCTCTTCGGCCAGGCGACGGGCGGCCTCTTGGGCACGCTTCACAATGGGGCAGGTGGTATCCACCAGCTTGAGGCCCCGCTTTTCGATCTCGGAATACACCTCCTGCCCTGCCCCGTGGGCGGTGATGGCCACGGTGGGCTCGCGGGCCTCGGAGACCGTCCTGGCCACCCGGGCCCCCTTCTTCTCCAGCGCCTCCACCACGTGGGCGTTGTGGACGATGGCCCCCAGGGTGGCCAAGGGGCCCTCCCGGGCCAGGTGCTCCTCCACCATCCGCACCGCCCGCCTGACCCCGGGACAGAACCCGTAAACCCGCGCCAGCTCTATCCTCAACCCGTCACCCATCACCCATCCACGGCCTTTCGGTACCTCCCCAGGGCCATGAGGGGGAAGTGATGGCGATACAGGTGGTAGCGGATCAGGAAGTCGGTGGGAAAGCCCGTGCCGGTGAAATAGGGCTCGTTCCAGGTACCTTCGTCGTTTTGGGTGCGGATTAGGTATTCGATCCCCCGCTTGACGGCTTCCGAACGTGCCTCGCCGGCGGCGATCAGGGCCAAGAGCGCCCAAGCTGTCTGGGAAGCCGTCGAGGGGCCTCGGCCCCGGAGCTCCCGCTTGTGGTAGCTCATCACGTCCTCTCCCCAGCCGCCGTCCTCGTTTTGGCGGGCAAGGAGCCAGTCCACCGCCTTCCTTACCCGGGGATCGTCCATGGGGAAGCCGACGGCCTCCAAGGCCGGGAGCACGTACCCCGTGCCGTAGATGTAGTTCACCCCCCAGCGGCCGTACCAGGGGCCGTCCGGCTCCTGCTCCCGGAAGAGGTACGAAAGCGCCCGGTCCAGGGGCTTAAAGCCCGGCCGGTACCCCATCTTCCCGAGGAACTCCACGATGTGGGCGGTGACGTCCACCGACGGGGGGTCGATCATCTCCCCGAAGTCGGCGAACGGGATCTCCCTGAGGAGCGCTCGGGTGTTGTTCCGATCGAAAGCCCCCCAGCCGCCGTTTTTCGACTGCATCCCGAGGAGCCACTCCAGGCCCCGCGAAAGGGCGAACTCCTTTGCCCGCTTGGGGAGGTCGGTCCCCAGGATGGCCATCAACACCACGGCTGTGTCATCGGTGTCGGGGTAGACGTCGTTGTCGAACTCGAACGCCCAGCCGCCGGGACGGGCTTTGCACTTCACCTGCCAGTCCCCTCCCACGAAGATCTGCTCATTCAGGAGCCATTTCCCCGCCTTGACCAAGGCCGGATGGTCGGGGGGGAGCCCAGCGTCCTGGAGGCCGATCATGGCAAGGCCTGTGTCCCACACCGGCGAGATGCAGGACTGGAACCGGAACTTTCCGTCCTCCTCTATCGAGTAGCGCTTTAGCCCCTCGATCCCCTTCTTGAGGATCGGCCCTTCAGGATCGTGGCCGAGGATGTAGAGCGCGATGAGCGAGTAGACCCAGGCGGGCTGGATCCCGCCCCAACAGCCGTCGGCCTCCTGGCGGGCGATGATCCACTCCTCGGCCGCCTTTATCGCGCGTTTGCGGAGCGGCTTCCATCGGGAGTGTTCATGTACCCTGAGGACCTTGTCCGCAAACGTAAAGAACCTCCCCCAAGCGCTTCGCTTCTTGGGAAGGGAGAGATCGGCGTTTGCCCTCCCCCGGGGGAAGAGCTCGTCGATCCGGGCGTGTTTCGGGATGGGGAAGGTCGGCCGGTGGGCGTACACGATGGTGAGGGGGACCATGGTCCCTCGGGCCCAGGAGCCGAACGCGTAGATGTTGATCGGGAACCACCTGGGCAGGAGCACGACCTCCGGGGGGATCACCGGCAGCCCCTCCCAAGGCCACTCCCCCATGAGGGCGAGCCAGATCTTGGTGAAGTTCCGCACCCGTTCGACCCCTCCCCGAGCCATGATCCACTCCCGGGCCTTTTTCATCTCCGGGGAATCAGGGCTGACCCCGGCCATCTTCAGGGCCACGTAAGCCTCCACTGTGGCGGAAAGCTCACCGGGCCCGCCGTACCAGAGGGACCAGCTTCCGTCCTCGTTTTGCCAGGCAAGGAGCTGGCGGGCGATCTTGTCCCAAAGCCCTTGCGTCCCGATCCCGAAGATGTGGGTGAGGAAGAGGTGCTCGGCGGTGATGGTGGCGTTTGATTCCAGCTCCGCCCACCACCATCCCTCCGGCGACTGGCGCTTAAGCAGCCAGTCCACCCCACGCTCGATGGTCTCATCCAGGTCCTCGATCCGGGAACGACTGTGTGTGCGTGGAGCAGGACGATCGATGATGAGGCACCTCCGCGGATCCACCTGTTCCTTTTCCGCAGTTAAATAGCGACTCATATCCCATTCACCTCCCGCAGGACAAGGGTCACGAGCTCCTCCGCGAGCCTTTTCTCAGGCACTTTGGGGATGACCACCTCGCCATGGGCGTAGATGGTCCCGTAACCCTGTCCCCCCAGGATCGCGTAGTCCGCCCGCTTGGCCTCCCCGAGCCCGTTCACCGGGCAACCCATGATGGCGATGGAGAGAGGCTTCTTTATGTCGGAGAGCGCCCGGCGCACCTCCTCGGCGATCCCGGCCACATCGATCCCGGCCCGGCCACAGGTAGGGCAGGTGACGAAGACAGGTCCCCGCTCCCTGAGCTCCAGGGCCTTGAGGATCTCCCAGGCCACCTCCACCTCCCGAACCGGATCGCCGGGGAGGGACACCCGGATCGTGTCCCCGATCCCCTCGGAAAGCAGGATCCCGATCCCCACCGCCGAGCGCACCGTCCCCGGCATCCCCGGGCCGGGCTCTGTGATCCCAAGGTGCAAGGGGTAATCCACTTCTTTGGCGATCAAGCGGTTCGCCTCGACGGTCAAGGGGACCTCGTGGGCCTTGAGGGAGATCACGATATCGTGGAATCCCACCCCCTCAAGAAGCTGGATCTCCCACAGGGCGGCTTCCACCAGCCCTTCGGGGGTCACCTCCCCATTCTTGAGAAAGCGTTTATCGACGGAGCCGGCGTTCACCCCCACCCGAATCGGCACCCCCCGTTCGGCCGCCGCCTGGGCGACCTCCCTGATCTTTTGGGGATCGCGGATGTTGCCCGGGTTGAGGCGGAGCTTGTCCGCCCCGGCGTCTAAAGCCAAAAGGGCCAAGCGGTGGTCATAATGGATATCGGCCACGATGGGCACCGACACCTCACGCTTGATCTCCCGGATCGCCTGGGCGGCCTCCATATCCGGCACCGCCACCCGCACGATCTCGCAGCCCGCCCTTATCAACCTCCGAACCTGTTCCACCGTGGCGGGGACGTCGGAGGTCCGGGTGTTCGTCATGGACTGGACGACCACCGGGTTCCCCCCACCGATGAGGACGTCCCCCACGCGCACCACTCTGGTCATCCCGCCCCCTCCAACACTGGGACGAGGGCGCCCGCCGCTTGGCCGAGCCGCCGGGCACAGGCGAGGGCCCTCCTGGCAAAGCGCAATTTGAGGCCACAGGTGACGTCCTCCCACAGGGCATCGAGAACACACCGAACCACCAGGAACGGGATCCCGCGGGAGGAGAGCTCAGCCGCGAGGTGCCCGGATTCCATGTCCACAGCTAGCGCGTCCACTGACAGGCGGGCCTTCTCGGCCGGGGCCGCCGGGGAGGCCACGGTGGCCACCGGGCCCACTTCCGCCTCGGGCAGGGCTGCCTTAGCCCGGGCGAGGAGCTCCTGGGGGAGGGGGATTTCCTCCCCGGCGGCCGCGGCTTCGGCCAGGATGAGCGCCCCCGGAGGGAGGCTGGCCCGCGTCGCCCCGCAGAACCCCACCACCAGGACCCCAGCAGGCCGGTGGGCGGAGAGGAAGCGCACCAGGCGCTCCCGAGCCACCTCCCCCATCCCCAAGGCGAGGCGTGGCCGCGTCCGCACGAACAAGAGCTCCGTTTTAAGCGCCCCGCAGGTCAGGATCATCCCCTCCTCCGGAACACCAGCTTCCACGGGTGGTTCACCACATCGATCACGCTCGCCGGCTCGAACCCCGAGTGCAGCATGCAGCCGGCGCAGCGAGGATCCCTCCCCGGCCCGTACCGGGCCCACAGCTCCGGGTCCAGGATTTCCGCAAGTTCTTCCACGTGCTCGTCGGCGATCAGATAGCAGGGTTTCCTCCAGCCCAAGACCGTGTAGGTGGGGATGGCCCAGGCGGCGCAGCGGCGGTAATCCCTGACGCCCCGCAAGAAATCGAGGAATAGGGGGTTATCGTAAAAGGGAAGGTGATCCCGGGGATCCAGAATCTTGCGGAACACCTTGATCGACTCCTCCCGCTGCAGGAACAGCTCCTTCTCCGATACCGCCTCGTAGGCGTAACCCGGAGAGAGCATCAGCCCCTCCACCCCCAGCTCCTTTAGGGTATGAAAGAGCCTGCGTGTGTCCTCCACATCCGAGCCGTGGAAGATGGTGGTGTTGGTGCACACCCGGAATCCCCGCGCCAAGGCCTCCTTGATCACGGAGATGGCCTCCTTGTAGGTCCCCGGCCGCTGGGTGACGTGATCGTGGACCTTCTCCGTCCCGTCCAGGTGCACCACGAAACAGAGGCGCTTGTTCGGCCTGAACTTATCCAGGGATTCCCGCAGGAGAAGCCCGTTGGTGCAAAGGTAGACCCAGCGGCGCTGCTCGATCAGGCCCCGGACGATGTCGGCGATCTGTGGGTGCAAAAGCGGCTCGCCCCCGGAAACGGAAACCACAGGAGCCCCGGCCTTCTCCGCGATCCGAAGGGCCTCATCCACCGGCATCCGCAGGTGCATTACATCCTTGTACTCCCTAACCCTGCCGCAGCCGATGCAGCGCAGGTTGCAGGCCTCCAGGGGCTCAAGCATGAGGACGATGGGGAAGAGCTTCCCCTTCTTGGGCCACCTCCGCCGCGGGAGGAGATAGCGAGCGAGCTCAACTGTCATGCTAAGCGGCCTTCCCATCTAGACCTCCCTCTTGGCGAGGAACGAAAGCAGCTCCTCGAACATCCCCTTCGCTTCTTGGGTCCAGGGGAGCACCTCCGCCTTGTCCCTGGCCTCCTGGACATACCTCCGGGCCGCCTCCTCGGCCGCACGGCGCACCCCAAGGGCGGAAAGCCTCTCCAGGACCTTTTCCACTGGGACCGGGGACCGGGAGAGGAGCTCCCCCAGGGCCGGGTCCTGCTCCAGGGCATAGGCCACCGGCCAGGAATGCTTGCGCCGCACCAGATCCCTTCGGGCAGGCTTTCCGGTCCTCTCAGGCCTCCCCCAGATGCCCAGGATGTCGTCTGTGATTTGGAAGGCGAGCCCCAATGTCTCACCGAGCTCGCGGTTTTCCGGGCCAAGCTCAGGACGGTCGGCGGCGATGGCTCCGAGCTCGAATGCTGCCCCAAACAAGGCCCCCGTCTTCCTCCGGGCCATGGCCAGGTATTCCCTCACTCCGCCGCTGTCACCTCCCTCCAGTCCCAAATCCAGAGCTTGGCCTTCGATCATGCGGAAGGTGGCGGAACTGAGCACCTCCAGGGCGGTGAGCACTGCCCTAGGGGAAAGGGCACCCTGTGCCTCAATCGCTGTCTTTAGGGCAAGGACGAGGAGGCCATCTCCGGAGTTGATCGCCTGGGCGGCCCCAAACGCCTTCCACACCGTCGGCCGTCCCCGCCTGAGCTCATCCCCATCTTGGATGTCATCGTGAACAAGGGAAAAGTTGTGCACGAGCTCCAGGGCACAGGCCAGGGGCAGTGCAGCCGACACATCCCCTCCCAGCGCCTCGCAGGAAAAACACACCAATGAAGGCCTGAGGAGCTTTCCACCGATCCCCGGGCCGGGGGTTCCGTCCGGCTCCTCCAGCCCCAGGGGATAGCGCAAAAGCCGCGCAAGCGGCCCATCCTGCGCAAGCGCTCTTTCCAAGGCAGCCACGATCTCGTCGCGATACCTCGTGAGGATCTCAACCACCTGTCACCTCCGGCACCCGCACCAGGCCCAACTCCAAGGCCGTTCTCACGAGCTCTGCGGTGGAGTGAACGGAAAGCTTCCTCATAGCAGATGCCTTGTGCGCCCGCACCGTGGCCGGGGAACGGGAGAGGATGCGCGCTATATCCGAGATCTTCTTGCCCTGGGCGATGAGCTGCACCACCTCCCGCTCCCTGGGGGTGAGTGGAAGAACCTTGTCTGCCTCTTCCTCGGAGAGCAAACGCTCTCCCTTCACCACCCGGCGGATCGCCTCCACCAGCTCAGCAGGGGCCATCCCCTTGAGCAGGTAGGCGGCAGCCCCAGCCCGCGCGGCCTCGGCCCGCCAAGCCGGCTCGTCGAACATGGAGATCAGCACCACCTGAACTTGGGGGAGCCGCCGCCGGATCCGGCGGCAGAGCTCTATCCCGGAGAGGCCCGGCAGGGCCACGTCCACCACTGCCAGCTCAGGGCGCACCTCCCGGATGACGGCCAAGGCGGTCCGGCCATCGGCCGCCTCCCCTGCCACTTCCACCCCGGCTTCGGAAAGGAGGGCACGCAGCCCTTCCCGCACCACCGGGTGATCGTCCACAACGACCGCACGCGCATGCATCCTGATTGGGATGTTACAGCCTAAAGTTTGGGCCTACGATCGGGAAACCGCATTAAGAGTTGTCTAGCGATGACTTTTTGTCTACAATTGACGACGGATTGTCTGCGAAAGGATTGGCCGAAGCCCTGTTCCCGAGAACACGCCTAGCCGTGCTCAGGGAGCTTGTTAAAGCGGAAGGCCAGGGATTGCATTTGCGGGAGTTAGAACGCCGTACGAGACTGAATAGTCGGGGGATATTACGAGAACTTCGCTCACTCAAAGAGGCTGGAATCCTGGTTTCCCACAGAACTGGCAACCAAGTCATTTACCGCTTAAACGTGGATTGCCCTATCTACCCAGAGCTTAAAAACCTCCTCCTCAAAACAGCGGCCTTGGCCGATGTGCTCCGGGCTGCCCTTTCCCCTTACGCAGGCCGCATTGTTTACGCTTACGTATATGGAAGCTTTGCGTCCGGCGAAGCAACTTGGGAAAGCGACATCGACTTGATGATAGTCGGTGATGTAGATCTTCAGGAACTTGCAGGACCATTGCGTAAAGCGGCACAGACATTGGGACGCGAGATAAACCCGACCCTATACCGCCCTGAAGAATACCAGGCTCAGCTTAAAAAAACTGGAAGTTTCGTTTCTAAAGTGCACCAAGGTCCCCGGATTGATGTTTTAAAGAGGAGCCCATGAGCCTTGCTGACATGGCTGCCCGTGGCGAACTCCAACGACTACCCCCGCACAAGGACGAACCGTTCGCGCTCCTGGAAGCCGCCAGGCGGCGGCTGGAAGACGCAGCCAACCCTACCATCCATCCAGAAACGAGGCTAGAACAAGCGTATACCGCCATATTTACCTGCGCCTTAGCTGCCCTTCGCGCTGAAGGGTATCGCCCGTCCCGGGGAATAGGACAACACGCTCGCACCCTCGAGACACTCCGATACACAGTCGGGGTACCAGATTCTCACATTGACTACTACCAGCTCCTCCGCTCACTACGCCATAGAGGGCTATACGAGGGGTTGATTGATGTCTCCATAACCCAAGTTGAGGAAGCGGTAAAAGAGGCTGCTTGGCTCCTCGAGACAACCCAGAGCTGGCTTTCAAAGCGTTACCCAAGGCTTTTCCCCTCTTAGCGTAAAAAACTTTCTTTTTCGCTAAGCGCGGCGGAGGGCGCGGGCGCGGAGCTCGGCGGTGCTGGCGCACCCCAGCT
>JAGGRX010000026.1 GCA_021159405.1 Candidatus Bipolaricaulota bacterium
CTGGGCAGTTGACAGAACCCCTCCCTGGGAATAGCATTGGGCGCTTACTTCGATTTGGAGGTGAATTTTCCTTGGAAGCTGCTTTGGAAACACGACGCCTCCCGAAGAAGGTGGGGGAGGCGATTCACGCGGTGGGTCGCAGGAAGGAGTCCGTGGCCCGCGTTTACTTGCGGGAAGGGGAGGGCCGGGTGTGGGTGAACGGCAAGCCCGCGGAGGAGTACTTCGCGGCGTTTGCGTTCACCGAAGACTACCTCAACCGACACCTGTTCTCCCCCTTCTACGTGACCGGGACCATGGGCCGGTTCGACGTGCGGGTCCGGGTGGAGGGCGGCGGGGTGACCGGTCAGCTCGAGGCCATAAGGCTTGGCATTGCCAGGGCATTGACCGGCGTGGCCCCGGAGTTCAAAAAACCGTTAAAGGACGCGGGGCTGCTCACCCGCGACGCCCGCGCGGTGGAACGCAAAAAATACGGCCGCCGCAAGGCCCGGAAGAAGGAGCAGTACTCCAAGCGGTGAGATCATGAAAAAGGGTATCCATCCGAAACTTTATCGAGCTGTCGTCCGCTGTAGCTGTGGGGCGGAGTTTGAGACCCTGTCCACCAAGAAGGAGCTCCACGTGGACGTGTGCTCCCGGTGTCATCCGTTTTTCACCGGTGAGTCGCGCCTGGTGGACGCCGAAGGGCGTGTGGAGCGCTTCGAACGCAAGTACGGAAAAGACTGGCGCGAAAGGCAAGAGAGGTAAATGCCCGTTGGGGGCCAGGCGGTAATCGAAGGGGTGATGTTGCAAAACGGCCACCGCGTTGCGGTGGCCGTTCGCACCCCTGAAGGGAAGATCGTGGTGGAGCCCCTGCGGGGGCAGGTTCACAGCGGAAGGCTAACCAAGATACCCTTCCTGCGGGGCCCGATCCGCCTCTATGAGATGCTCGCCCTGGGATTGCGGGCCCTCAATGTATCCGCGCGCTTGGCCTACGGGGAGGAGGCAGCCGGCTCACGCTGGGATTTTCTGCTCACCGTGGCCCTCGCGGTGGTCCTCGTCGGGGGCGGGTTTGTCGCCCTGCCCGTCTACCTCACCGGCCTCATGCACATCGAAAACCCGGTCCTGTTCAACCTCGCCGAGGGTGGAATCCGCGTGCTCTTTTTCCTCCTTTACCTCTACGGCATCTCTTTCATGCGCGACATAAGGCGCGTGTTTCAGTACCACGGGGCGGAGCACAAGGTGGTCCATGCTTATGAGGCCGGGGAGCCCAGGCTGGAGGTGGCCCGGCACAAGAGTCCTTTGCACCCCCGCTGCGGCACCGCTTTCCTGCTTCTGTTCATCGTGATCTCCATCCTCGTATTTTCGGTGATCGTGTCCGATAGCATCTGGCTCAAGATCCTAGGTAGGCTTGCCCTCCTCCCGGTGGTGGCAGGGATCGCCTACGAGGTGCTCATGGTGGGGGGGCGACACCCCAAGGCGTGGTGGCTGAGGCCGTTTTTGCTCCCGGGGCTGTGGCTGCAGCGGCTGACCACCCGGGAACCGGCCGATGACCAGCTCGAGGTGGCTTTGGCTGCCCTACGCTACGTGACGGAGGAGAGCTCCGAAAGCCTCTCCACCACCTCATAAGGAACCCTGATCTGGCCAAGGCTTTCCTTGACCGAGCCCGGCCCATGGTCGTCGGAGCCTCCGGTGGGCACAAGCTCGAGCTTTTTCGCCAGGGCCCGCAGCTCTTCCACGCCGATTGAGACCTGGTAGCGCTTTTCGTCGTAAGGGTAGTCCACTTCCACGGCGGCCATTCCCTCATCCCGCAGCTTCCTGAGCGCAGCCTCGAAGTCGGACAGGGAAAGGAGCCCGGGATGGGCGAGGGCAGCCACCCCGCCTGCGGCCCGGATGACCTCGATCACCCGGGCGCTAGTCGCCCGGGGGAGCGGCACATAGCAGGCCCCGCCTTGGCTCAAGTAGCGGTCGAACGCCTCCTCGAGGGAGCCCGCCACCCCATGCCGAACAAGCTCGCGAGCGAGGTGCGGCCGACCCACCGAGCCTCCGGCTCGGGCTGCCACCTCCTCGTACTCAACCGGAATTCCCAAAAGCTTTCGACAGCGCCTGACCATCTCCTGCATCCTTTCTACCCGTGCCTTGGCCATCCAGTCAAACAGCTCCCTTAGCGCCGGATGGGTCGGGTCGATGAAGTAACCGAGGATCTCCCCCCGCTGCCCGAGGACGTCGGCCTTGATCTCCACCCCGCAGATCACCTCGATCCCGGAAAGCTCCTGAACGGGGGCAGTCAATTCCGGGCCCACGGTGTCGTGGTCGGTGATGGCGATGGCGGAAAAGCCGAGGCCCTTGGCCCGCCGGGCCGTCTCGGCTACCGACAGGGTCCCGTCTGACCAGCGCGTGTGAAGATGAAGGTCGCAGGTGCGCTCTTTGGCCATAGAAACAGGATGCTATCTCATCCTGCGTAACCACGCCACCGTGGCCGAAAGTCCTTCCCGGAGCGAGACCTGAGGGGAAAACCCGAGCACCTGGGCAGCCCGGACCCCGTCCAGTGCCGAGCGGCGCACCTCCCCGGGGCGGGGTCCTTCAAATCGGGGTTCCCCGGAGAAGCCGGTCAGCCCTTTCAAAGTCTGAAAGATCTCGAGCACGGAGGTTTCCTTTCCTGTCCCCACGTTGAACGCCGCTTCGTCCAGGGAGGAGGCGCGAAAGCCGGAGAGGAGCTTCTCGGCGGCAAGCAGATTCGCCCTGGCCACATCGCCCACGTAGATGAAGTCCCGGGTTTGCCGGCCATCCCCGTAGATGGTGGGGGTTTCCCCGGCGAGCATGGCCCGCCCGAAGATGGCGACCACGCCCGCCTCCCCCAAGGGGTCCTGCCGGGGCCCGTACACGTTCCCATACCGGAGGGCGATGTAGGGGAGGCCGTGGGCGTTTTGGAAGGCAAAAAGATAGTGCTCGCTGGCGAGCTTGGCGACGCCATACGGTGAAAGCGGGCGCTTGGGGGCCGCCTCCGGGGTGGGGATGACCTCGGCGTCCCCATACAACACCCCACCGGAGGAGGCGAACACCACCCCCTTCACCTGCGAGGCAAGACAGGCGGAAAGGAGGGAGAGTAACCCCACGAGGTTGACCTGGGCATCGCGCACTGGATCCTGCCAGGAACGCACCACCGACGCCTGCGCCGCTTGGTGGAAGACGATGTCGGGGCCAAATTCCAATAGGACATCCTTGACCTTCTTTGCCTCCACCAGATCCAGCTGAAAGAACGTGGCCCCTTGCGGGACGTTTTCTCTCTTTCCGGTGGAAAGATCATCCAAAACGGCAACCTCCCAGCCCTCACTGAGCAGAAGATCGGCCAGATGTGAGCCGATGAACCCGGCCCCACCGGTTACGAGTGCTCGCACCTTTCCTCCTTCCATACCCGGTCCAGGATCCCGTTGATGAAGGCGGGGGCCTTCTCCGTGCCATAGGTCTTCGCCAATTCCACCGCCTCGTCGATTGCCACCTCGGGTGGGGTATCCCCGTAAAGGAGCTCGTAAAGACCGATGCGTAGGATGTTACGATCGACCAAGGACAGGCGATCCAACCCCCAGCCCAGGGCACGCCGGTCGATGAGGGAATCGATCTCGGGCTGGCGCTCGATCACCCCGCGGAGGAGGGCCTCGGCAAAGGCCGCTTCCCCTTTCAGATCCTCCTCCGCCAGCAGCTCCTCCGGGGGAAGATCGAAAAACTCCCGCCGATAGAGGCACCGGAGCACCGCCTCCCGCGCCTGGTGCCTCATCGGGGGATCAACCCTCTGAGGTTGGGGCGGGGCGCGCTGTGCCCCGGATCACAAGGTCCACCTCTTCCACCGGGAGCCCGGTCTTGGCCTCGATCTCCCGGGACAGGAGTTCCTGGATGCGCTCAGCGAGCCGGGGGGCTTCCTCCTCCGGTGGGAGCCGGAGGTGTACCTTGATGTACACGCCCTCGCTTGCGGGGGCGATGCCGATCCGATAACCGGAAAGCCCCATCTCCCGGCACAGGAGTCCGGAGGCAAGCTCCCTCACCGCCCGAGGGGCGATGGCGATCTCACCCTTTGGCCCTGGGCGTCGCATCGCCCTGCCGGCGGCAAGCCGATCTGCAAGCTGAAGGGCGAACAGGACCGCGGCCCCCAGGGCGGTCGCCCCCAAGATAGCGGTCACGGCCCGACCGGCCGCCGTGGTGGCCGCAGCCGCCCAGGAAGCCGGGATCCCAGAGACGCCGAAGAATACAGCCAAACCAGCCTCTCCAAGCAGGATCAGGCAGCCAAGCCCGTAAAGGAAGACCACGCTAGGCCTCCTCCAAGTGTTCCTCCTCCGGGAACACCACCCGGGTGACCTCAACGTCCACCGCTTCCACCGGCAGGGCGGTCATTTTCTCCACCTCTTCCTTGATCTTCTCCTGGAGTTTCTGGACTACCTCGTGCACCGGGTGCCCGTAGATCACCGCCACCTTGATCCCGATCCTGACCCGCCCCTCGGCGAGCTGGGTTTCCACGAGCTTTCGGGCCGCCTCCCCCTTGGGGAAAGTCTCCCCTTTTGGTGGGGCGATCCCTTCCACCTCCGTGGCGGCGATGCCAGCGATGGTGGCGATTACTTCTTGGGAGATGCTGACCTTGCCCTCTTCCGGACCGATCTCGGACACAAATTCCTCCTCCTTAGCCACTTTCTTCCCCTCCTTCCTCAGCTTCCTCTTCCAGAACCAGGGCTTCTTGCGGCGGGATTACCTGCTTTACGAACACATCCACCCGCCCCACGTTGACCCCGGCCAGGCCTTCCAGGTCCTCCCGCACGGCTCGCTGCACGCCTTGGGCCACCTCGTGCACGGGATAACCTAGGACCACGGCGATCTTGAGCTCCACGTCCACCCGTTCGTCACCCAGAACGATCTGCAACCCCTCCTCCGGACCGGAGAAGATGTTCATCAGGCCACCGCCCCCCCTTAAGGGGCGCACCCCTTCTACCTTGTCCACGGCCTGGGCGACTATGGCCTCCAGCACTGGCAGGTTCACGCTCACCCGCCCGAGCGGCCGCTCCAGTATCAGCTTCTGCTCAGCCATTTTCCTTCCCCTCCTTCCTTCACCCTACCCGCTCCACATATGCCCCGGTGCGGGTATCCACCCGGATCACATCCCCTGCCTTCACGAACAGGGGGACCTTTACGGTGAGGCCGGTCTCGAGCGTGACCGGCTTCTCGCCTCCAGTGGCCGTGTCGCCTTTGACCCCGGGCGGGGCCTCCACCACCTTGAGATCTACGAAATTCGGGGGCACCACCTTGACCATCTCCCCTTGGTAGAACAGGCCTTGGAGGTCCATCCCCTCGAGGAGATACCCGGCGATGTCGCTCACCATGTCCTGGGGTAGCTCGTACTGTTCGAAGCTGTCCTTGTCCATGAAAACGAACTTCTCTCCGGCGCGATACAAATACTGAAGCGGCCGCGTCTCCATAAAGGCCACCTCGATGTCGTCTGAGTCCCGTAACGTCTCCGTGACTACCCGGCCGGTTCTCAGGTCCTTGAGCTTCGCCCTGACGAAGGCGCTTCCCCGGGCCCGCTTTACGTGTTCGAACTCCAGAACCTCGTACAGCTCCCCATCCTTGAGGATGGTCATACCCCGTGTGATCTCGCCGATGGAAATCCCCATATCCTTCCTCCTAGCTCCATTGTACCATGTTACTGGCTAGGGATGCCCAAGCACTACCAGCCCCACCCGGGCGGTACCCCGGGGCAGGATTCCCAGGGCCTCCGCGGCGGCGTAGGAAAGGTCGATGATCCTGCCGGCCACAAACGGTCCTCGGTCGTTGATCCTGACCACCACGCTTCGTCCGGTCGCAAGGTCCACCACCCGCACCACGGTGCCAAAAGGGAGCGTCCTGTGGGCAGCGGTGAAGGCATACATGTTGTAGGGTTCGCCGCTGGCCGTGATCTTTCCGTGAAAGCCCGGGCCATACCACGAGGCGATGCCTACCTCATCGTAATGCGGCTGCTGGAGGGCAAGCGCCCCCACAAGCATCGTCACCCAAACCCCAAAAAGCCACAGTTTCACGCGTGAATTATAGGGAGCGCCGCCTCCTCAAGGCCACCAGGCGATCCAGCCCCACATGCAAAAGGTGGGGGAGGTACACCCCCACAAGCACAGGGGGAATCGCCTCGGAAGGGAAGCGGCTGGGAAGGGGCACTCCGGCCAGGAAATGAAGGGGCAGGAAGACCAAGGAGGAAAGCGCTGCAAGATAAAGGAGCCGGGTCAGGGGGCCGAGGAGGGAGTGGGAGATGCCCCGGTGTCGGAACAGGGCAGCATAGGGCGCCCAAAGGAAACGCAAAGGCCCCCAACGGCGGCTGGGATCCGACCGGGCTAGGTCAAGGTCGGGGGAGAGAAAGAGGCTGGCCCCCACATAGCTCAGCGAGAAGATGGTGAGGGAGGTATGTTCCACCCCGGCCAGCCCTCCGGCCAGCACCCAGCCGGGTAGGGTGGCAAGCTCGAAGGCCAAGTGAACCTTGCCCGTCGGCACGGAAGCACTGTAACAGGACTCCCCTGCCCGGACAACCCTTGACCCATTGGGACCTGGCGGCTAAAATTGGCTATGATTAGCAGCCATGAAGGTAGAGTGCTAATCCAAGCTAAATCTATGGGAGGAGGTGGCTGATGAAGGTCAAACCACTGGGCAACCGTGTCCTGGTAAAGAAGATCGAGGAAGAGGAGCGCCGCACCCCGGGCGGCATCGTCCTGCCGGAGTCGGTCAAGGACGAGAAGGCCGTCCGCGGTGAGGTGGTAGCCTTGGGCACGGCGGACAAGTTCGACGTCAAGGAAGGCGACAAAGTCCTGATCTCGGCCTACGCCGGGACCGAAATCCGTATGGGTGAGGAGAAGTTCCTCCTGGTGAAGTCAAACGATATCCTAGCTGTGATCGAGGAGTGAGGAGGTGACCATGGCGGCCAAAGAGGTCATATTCGGTGAAGAGGCTAGGCGAAAGATCCTCGACGGAGTGGAGAAGCTGGCCAGCGTGGTACGGGTTACCCTGGGGCCACGCGGTCGTAACGTGGGCATTGAGAAGAAGTTCGGCTCCCCCGACATCGTGAACGACGGGGTCACCATCGCCGAGGAGCAGGAGTACAAGGACCAGTTCGAGAACATGGGGGCTCAGCTCGTAAAAGAGGTGGCCTCCAAGACCAACGACGTCGCCGGTGACGGCACTACCACCGCCACCATCCTGGCTCACGCGCTGGTCAAGGAAGGGTTCAAGATGGTGGCTGCCGGGGCCAACCCCATGGCGCTAAAGCGGGGCATCGAGAAGGGTGCCAAGGCGGTGGTGGACGAGCTCAAGAAGATGTCCAAGAAGCTCTCCACCAAGGAGGAGACGGCGCAGGTTGCCACCATCTCGGCCAACGACCCTGAGATCGGCCGCATCATCGCCGACGCCATGGAGGAAGTGGGCGAGGACGGGGTGATCACGGTCGAGGACTCCGACACCATCGAGACCTACTACGAGGTCGTAGAGGGGATGCGGTTTGACCGGGAGTACCTGTCCCCTTACTTCGTCACCGACCCCAAGAAGATGGAGGTCGTGCTCGAGAACCCCTACATCCTCATCACCGACCGCGAGCTCAAGAACGCCATGGAGCTCATCCCGCTCCTGGAGAAGGTGGCCCAGACCGGAAAGCCCCTGCTTGTGATCGCCAAGGACGTGACCGGCGAGGCCCTGTCCACTTTGGTGTTGAACAAGCTGAAGGGGACCCTTACCTCCTGTGCCGTGAAGGCCCCCGGCTTCGGTGACCGCAGGAAGGCGATGCTGGAGGATATCGCCATCCTTACCGGTGGGGTGGTGGTGGCCGAGGACGCCGGCATGGAGATCAAAGGCACCACCCTGGACATGCTGGGCCGCGCTGAGAAGGTCCGCGTCACCCACGAGGACACCACCATCATCGGCGGAAAAGGCGACCCGAACGCCATCAAGGCCAGGATTGAACAGATCAACGAGCAGATCAAGACCACTGACTCTGACTACGACCGGGAGAAGTTGGAGGAGCGCAAGGCCAAGCTCGCCGGTGGGGTGGCGGTGATCAAGGTGGGGGCTGCCACCGAGACGGAGCTTGAGGAGAAGAAGCACCGCATGGAGGACGCCCTCGAGGCCACCAAGGCGGCTGTTGAAGAGGGGATCCTGCCCGGCGGCGGGGTGGCCCTGCTCAACGCCTCCAAGGCCTTGGACAAGCTGGAGGAGGAGCTTGAGGGCGACGAGAAGGTGGGCGTTCAGATCCTCAAGCGGGCCCTGGAGGAGCCGGCCCGGCAGCTTGCTGAGAACGCCGGCCTTGAGGGCGCGGTGATCGTGGAGAAGCTGAAGCAGGAGAAGCCGGGCGTCGGTTTCGACGTGGTCCAGGAGAAGTTCGTGGACATGTTCGAGGCTGGGATCATCGACCCCACCAAGGTGACGCGCTCGGCCCTCCAGAACGCGGTGTCCATCGCCGGCATGCTCCTCACCACCGAGGCTTTGGTAGCCGAGATCAAGGAGGAGAAGAAGGAAACCCCGCCTAGTCCGCCGATGGAGTACTGATCCGAAACACACCGTCGAAATCGCCTAGGAGGCCCCTGGTGCGCTCGCCGGGGCCTCCCTTATTTTGTGAGAAGCTCGTCTTAGCTCTCTCCCCCGCGGCCTGGACCGCGGCCGTGGGAAGCTTGGGTTGTGGAGGAAGACCGGCTCGAGGGCGACCGCAGGGCGGAACATCGTGTGGTCCAGGGCCACGGATGCGGTCTGGCTCAATTACCCCGCTGTTTTCCGATGAGATACTGGAGCGGATGGGCGGGGCCTGCGAGTTCACCGACGTGTTCTTCAAGCACTGGCTCCGGAGGGAGTTCGTCCACTTAATCGCGCAAACCGCGTAACCTAAGCCGCGCAAGCGCCCTGTGGTTGGCCCCCCAAGTCCAGAACAGCTAATGTGGGTTAGTCCCTCCACTCGGCTCCTCCTCGCAGTAGCCCAGATATCCTTGCTTCGAACGCCAAGAAGGAGGTATAGTGCTTAAGAGGTTATGAGCTTTAGATCTCTTTGCCAAAGCTATGTAAAAGCCCTCATGGAAACTCTCCTTCAAGGCGATGCCAGGGAGGAGTCCTGCTACCCTGCACTCAAGGATTTCCTGCAGGCCTACGCTGAGGCCACCGGCAAAAAGGGTGTGCACGTAACCGTACTTCCCAAGCCCACCGAAGCCGGGAACCCCGACTTCCGGGTTTGGGACGGAAGGCAGCACATCGTGGGTTACATCGAAGCCAAGCCCGCCACGGTCCAGAACCTTGAGCCCATAGCTGAGACGGAGCAACTTACCCGCTATCTCCAAACCTTCCCCAATCTCATCCTCACGAACTTCCTGGAGTTCCGGCTGTACCGAAATGGAAGCTTGATTGCCAAGGCTCGACTCGGCAGGCCGTTTGTGGCCACCAAACTTGGTACGCAGCCTCCCCTTGAACAGGTAGAGGAACTTGCAGAACTTTTGGAGCTTTTCTTCTCCTTCTCTCTGCCCAAGGCCTACACCGCAGAATCCCTGGCGGTGGAACTGGCCAAGAGGACCCGGTTCCTGCGCGATCAAGTGGTGATGCAGGAGCTTGTGCAGGAGAAACAGCGCGGGGGAGGGCACCTGCTCGGGTTCTACGAGGCCTTTCAGAAACATCTCATCGCCGGACTTACCCTGGAGGACTTCGCCGACCTCTATGCCCAAACCATCACCTACGGCCTGTTCGCCGCCCGGGTGCGGGCCCAAAACAATTTCAACCGCCGGGAGGCCTTCTATTCCATCCCGCACACCATCGGCATCCTGCGGGATCTGTTTCGGTTCATCTCGCTTGAGGACCTCCCCGCCCAGCTTGAGTGGATCGTGGACGACATCGCCGAGGTGTTGGCCGTGGCCGATGTGAAGGGGATCCTCCACCAGTTCTTCCACGAGGGCAAGGGCGCCGACCCCATCGTCCACTTCTACGAGACCTTCCTCTCGGTGTACGACCCTGAGGAGCGCGAGCGCCGCGGGGTCTACTACACCCCAGAGGCCGTGGTCTCCTACATCGTCCGCTCACTTCACCAGATCTTGAAGGAGAAATTCGGAAAGCGCGATGGCCTTGCCTCGCCGGGTGTGACCCTGCTCGATCCTGCGGCGGGCACCATGACCTTCGTGGCCAAGGCCGCCCAGGTTGCCGTGGAGGAATTCGTAAAGAAATACGGTGAGGCCGGCCGGGAGAGCTTCATCCGCGACCACATCCTGGAAAACTTCTACGCCTTCGAGCTCATGATGGCCCCTTACGCGGTGGGGCACCTCAAGATGGCCCTCGTTTTGGA
>JAGGRX010000176.1 GCA_021159405.1 Candidatus Bipolaricaulota bacterium
CGGCCCGGGCTTGTGTTCAGGTGGGGGCCCTCCCCAAGGGTGCCCGAATCGAGATCGAGGGCCATTGCCTACCTGGGGGACTAACCCCCTATAGTTCCGCTTGCAGGCGCCTCTTCAGGCGCGCGAGCATGTCCTCCACCATCCGCGAAAGGTCGTAACTTGGCTCCCAACCCCAGTCCTCCCGCGCTGCGGAGTCGTCGATGCTCCTAGGCCAGGAGTCGGCGATCTCCTGCCGAAAGTCCGGCCGGTACTCCACCTGGAAGCTTGGGACGTGTTTTCTGATCTCGGCTGCAAGTTCTTCAGCCGAGAAGCTCATGGCCGCCACGTTATAGTCCGCCCGACGGGTGAGGGAGCTAGGGTCGGCCTCCATGAGCTGGATGGCCGCTTTCAGGCAGTCAGGCATATACATCATGGGGAGCACGGTGTCCGGTCGCACAAAACATGTATATCGTTCGCCCTTGACCGCGGCGTAGAACATCTCCACCGCGTAGTCGGTGGTCCCGCCCCCTGGTGGGGTCTCGCTGGAGATGATCCCGGGGTACCTCACTCCCCGTACGTCCAGGCGAAAGCGGCGGGCGTAATAGTCACACAGGTATTCCCCTGCCACCTTGGTGACCCCGTACATCGTGGTTGGGGAAAGCACGGTGTCCTGTGGCGTGTTGTCCTTCGGGGTCTTGGGGCCGAAAACCGCGATGGAGCTGGGCCAGAATACCTGGCGTACCCCGCCGGCCCGGGCGACCTCGAGCACGTTATACAGGCCGCCCAAGTTCACCCGCCAAGCCGCAGCCGGGTTTTCCTCCCCTTTTGCGGAAAGGATCGCCGCCAAGTGGTAGATCACGTTCGGCTTGTATTCCCTTACGGCCTCCTCCAGCTCGGCGCGGTCGGTCACGTCGAGCCGCACCGAAGGCCCCGAATCCTTTAACGGGGGTGGGAGGGGGGTGCGATGGAAGGCGGCCACCACGTTTTCGCTGCCATAACGTCTGCGCAACGCAAGCGTGAGCTCCGAACCGATCTGTCCCGTTGCCCCTGTTACAAGAATCCTCACTATTCCCTCCTTTTTCAGAGACGCACGTGATTCTAGCCCAGGCCTAACTTGTTCACTAGCTAGTTAGAGGTTAACCTGAAAATAAAGGGGGAACAGATGAGCAAGTACGATTTCATCGTTCAGGAGCTTGAGGGGCTCAAGGAGCAGGGGCTGTATAACATCATCCGTACCATCGAAAGCCCGGTGGGGGCCTGGACGGTGGTGGATGGCCGGCGGGTCCTCAACATGTGCTCCAATAACTACCTGGGCTTCGCCAACGATCCCCGTCTGAAGCAGGCAGCCATAAAGGCCGTCGAGGAGTACGGGGTGGGGCCAGCGGCAGTGCGCTCCATCGCCGGCACCATGTCCCTTCACCGGGAGCTGGAGAGGAAGCTGGCCGAGTTCAAGGGAACTGAAGATGCCGTCTCCTTCCAGTCAGGTTTCTGCGCTAATTTGGCCACCATCCCCGCCCTTGTGGGGAAAGAGGGTGTGATCTTCACAGACGAGCTCAACCACGCCTCCATCATCGACGGCTGCCGGCTCACGAAAGCCCAGCGGGTGATCTACCCCCACCGGGACGTGGATGCCCTGGCCAAGGCGTTGGAGGAGCACAAGGATGCCCCCAAGAAGCTGATCGTCACCGACGGGGTGTTCTCCATGGACGGGGACCTGGCGCCGCTTCCGGGGATCGTGGAGGCCGCGGAGCGCTACGATGCCCTGGTGATGGTGGACGACGCCCACGGGGAGGGGGTCTTAGGGTCCCACGGCCGGGGGATCGTGGACCACTTCGGCCTCCACGGTCGGGTGGACATCGAGGTGGGGACCCTGTCCAAGGCGTTCGGCGTGGTCGGGGGGTATGTTGCCGGAAAGCGGGAGATCGTGGAGTACCTGAGGCAGCGGGGGAGGCCGTTCCTCTTCTCCTCCGCCACCACCCCGGCGGACGTGGCCGCCTGCATCGCCGCGGTGGACGTCCTTATGGAGACGGACGAGCCGGTGAGGAAACTCTGGGACAACGCCCGCTACTTCAAGGCCAAGATGGCGGAGCTTGGGTTTGACACCGGCCAGTCCGAGACCCCCATCACCCCGGTCATGTTGGGGGAGGCCAAGACCGCCTGGGAGTTCTCAAAGAGACTATTCGAGGAGGACATCTTCGCCCAGGCAATCGCCTATCCCACGGTCCCCAAAGGCAAGGCCCGCATCCGGGTGATGATATCAGCAGTACACACCAAAGACGACCTGGACTTTGCGATAGACAAGTTCGCCAAGGTGGGCCGCGCCCTCGGCGTCATTTGAGCGAATTTGTGCTAAGTCCCAGCATGTGGTGTGAATAGGGTTCCCCTGGGATCTCCGATCGCTATCGCCTCTGTCAATTCTACTTGGGGGCTAGATCCCCCCTTGTTGCCTTTCGTGCAGAGCCTCCATGGAGGCCAATTGGCTCACTATGAGGAAGCTGGGACAACCGCACGCGAAATGTCCGAACCTGATAGGGTTTGATGAAAAAAGTCAGGGTATTGCCCTTGGGGGTCAATTGTTCCTCTGGCTCTTCAAGCAAGTTACATTCCCAGGCAGTTACTATTTTGCTTCCAAACCTCAGGGTGACTGATCCACGTTGGTTGTGTGCTTCATATACCCGAACTATCAGATCGTCTCCCTCCTCAGCCAGTTTGACGGTATCCACGAGAACGTTCCTTCGGTCAACCGCCACTAGACTGAACTGTACCGGGAGATCTCCGGGATGAGATGGTTCCCACAGGGCGAGGAGGGGGTCGTTCAGTTCAGCAGCGCGGCGGATGGTGCCGTTTCGCCAATTTCCCGCATGAGGATAGAGGCTGTAGGTAAAGCGGTGAAGCCCTTGATCAGCCTCTGGGTCAGGATAGGTCGCCGACTTGATGAGGGTGAGGCGCATCACGTTATCCTTAATGTCATAACCGTACTTGCAGTCGTTGAGCAGACTCACCCCGTAATCCCCCTCAGATAGGTCGGCCCAGCGCTGTGCGGGAACCTCAAAACGTGCTAAATCCCATGAGGTGTTCCAATGGGTGGGCCGCTCGACATTGCCGAACTGGATCTCGTAGGTAGCCCGAGTTGAGTGAATTTCCACAGGAAAGGCGACCTTAAGCAGGATATGGTGCTCGTGCCAGTCGACTTCGGTTTCGAAGTCGATACGGGGGACGCCAGCATAAAGGTAAATCCGTTGGCGGATCTTGGAATGGTGCCAGGTGCGGTGGAGTTCCACTCCTGCCCTTACCGGCCCTTTCTCGATCACTCGAAGGCGCTCCAAATCCCGGAGCTCCCACCTCTTGTCCCGATAAAAGATGTTGATATCCCAGGCATCACCGCCAAGAGGGCGGTCCTCAAACGCTTGGAAGAGATTTGCACGTCCTCCCTTGGGGATGATTTCTCTTCTATGCAATTTATCGTAAATTGAAATAATGTGGCCCTCGCTATCCAAGCGAACCAAGAAAAACTCGTTTTCTAAGCGCTCTTCCGTTGCAGAGGCCGAGGAAGGAGTCGTCCTCTGGACGCCAGGGCACAGGTAGTAGACTTTGTAACCACAGGAGGGAATGCCAGTTGCGCGGAAGATGATCGCGGGCTTCCCTTCATCGTTGCTGACCCGCTGCCAGGGGATTTCCTTGCCTGTTACCCCGTCTACCAGAATGAAGTCGTCCGAAAGGTCGTTCGGGATGGGGGCACAGACTATATCATCCCGCTCCCAGGAAAGACTGTTGAAGACAACGAGAGACTTCTGTTTCAGGGCGATCCGTGCCGCGATCCTCGCAAGCGCCTCTTGCAGGGCTCCTTCCCCAAGTTCCCGCACCCTGTGGTAGTCCCGTTCGGCCTCCTCGTAGACCTCGCCGACGGAGGAGCCCGCGAGGACATCGTGGAATTGATTCCGGAGGATGAGATGCCAGCCCTCGTTTAGTCGTTCCCGAGGATAGGGTTCTCCAAGTAGGTGGGCCAGGCTTGCGAAGAGTTCAGCTTGATGGTAGAGGATCTCGCTCTTCCTGTTGTGTCGCTTGACCCGGGCCTGACTGGTGTAGGTACCACGATGGTATTCTAGGTATAGCTCACCGACCCAGACCGGAAGTTTCTCGGCATCGGCCTCAAGGCGCTGGAAGAAATCCTCGGCCCTACCCAAAGTCACAAGAGGCACACCAGCCAGGTCACGCAACCGGCGGGCCGCCTCCACCATGTCCCGAGTTGGCCCTCCTCCACCGTCGCCATGTCCGAACGCGAGGAGCACCTCGCCATGTTCCCGCTTCTGGCGATACTCCCTCCAGCAGCCCTGGACGGTGGCTGGCCCAAGGTCCCCGTTGTAGGTCTGGTACCGCTGTTCGCAAGGGGTGGTGATGAAGTGGGTCAACACCTCGGTGCCATCGATCCCCCGCCAGCGGAAGGAGTCATAGGGAAAGCGATTGTACTCGTTCCAACTAAGCTTGGTTGTCATGAAGTAGCGCAGGCCAGCACGGGCGATGAGCTGGGGCAGTGCCCCGTTGAACCCGAATGTGTCAGGCAGCCAGAGGATATGGCCATCGGCGCCAAATTCCCTTTGGAAGAAGCGGCGGCCGTAGAGGAGTTGGCGCACAAGCGACTCGCCATTGGGGATGTTGCAGTCCGCCTCCACCCACATCCCGCCGGTCACTTCCCAGCGTCCCTCCTTGACCCGCGCCTTTACCCGCTCATAGAGCTTGGGGTAATCCTCCTTGACAAAGGCGTAGAGTTGAGGCTGGGACTGGATAAAGTGGAAGTCGGGATACCGGTCCATCAGCTCGAGCACAGTGGCGAAGGTGCGACCGGCCTTAAGGCGCGTTTGAGTCAAAGTCCACTTCCAAGCCACGTCCAAATGGGCGTGCCCCACGCAGTGCACCCGGGCTCTATTCGGCTCACCTGGCCGATAAACCTGCTCCTGGAGCATCCGGCGGGCGGTAGCAAGCGATCGATAAAAGGCCTCGCTGAATGGTTCGCGGAAGTCCACCTGCAGCAGTGCCGACTCAAGGCCGTTCAGGATTTGGCTCCGGCGTAAATCGTTTGGGTCAAGGACTTCAGCCGCCTGAAGGGCTACCAGGGCGTCAAAGTAGAACGCGTCAGCTTCGGCGTCGAGAACCGCCAGCTCGGCTAGGGCGAAACGGTGTGGCCTAGATTCCATTCCGGACCAGAGATCGAGGAGAACCTGATGGACCTCCCCGCCATGGGCAGCCTCAGTGAGTAACACCTCATCATGATGTCTGTCCACTCCCTGGAAGGGCTGCCCATCAAGGTAAAGTAGCCCCTCTGGACCTGTAGGTGCGCATGGATCCCCCAGCCATAGCCGGAGACAGACAGTTTCACCCTCCCATTCTTTAGGAATGGAGATCTCACGGCGGAACCAGTACCGCTGGCCTCGGCCGCCCCACATCTCCCCCACTCGGATGGACTTCCATCTGCCCTCCGAGCCCTTGGCTGGGGCTATTTCCCACTCCTCAAGCGGTAACCGTCGGCGATAGCGAAGCCGCTTTATCTCGCTTATGAGTCTGCCGAGCTGCTCTATTGCGAAGCGCTTGGCCACTTCACCTCACCGCCTTTTTTACTCATAAAAGTGCTCAACTCATAGTTGCAAATCCCTTTAGGTACTTCTGAGCAAAGATGAAAAGCAACACCGGCGGAAGAGCATGTATAATGGAAAAGGGCGTCACAATCTTGATATCCCAGAGAAACTCCCAGGTAACCGCTGGGCGCGCCTCAGCCAACATTCCTACACTCAGGGGCATCACTGAGGCCTTGTTGAGGAGGACCATCGGCGCCAGGAGGTCTCCCCAGGCCATGCTGAAGGTCATCGCTGCAACGAGACCAATGGGGGGTAGGGAGAGCGGAATAACCACCCTTAAAAACACCTGTAGTCTGTTCGCTCCATCGATAGCCGCTGCCTCTTCCAAGTCCTTCGGGAACGTGTCGAAAAAGTCCTTCATCATCCAGGCATAAAACGGAATTCGTCCTGCTGTGAAGACGATTGCGCATCCTAAAATAGTATTCAAAAGCCCTAAGGAACGGAAAAATTTATAGTACGGTATCAGAAACGTAATCAGAGGTATCGTTGCCGTGACCCAAAATACGACGATCCATATTTCAGGAACTTTGAGTCGGGAGAGGGCGTAGCCTCCCATCACAACCAAGAGCACGGTAAAGAGCGTGCTCTCGCCAGCTAGAATTACGGTATTTTTGAGATACAGGGCTGCGTTATGCTTGGCGAATATATTTACAAAGTTGGCGAGAGTTGGCTTAAAGAACTTTATATAGACCCCTGGGTTTGGATCGAAGGCCTCGGTGACAAGCCAAAGCTGTGGTGTAAAAAAGAAGCCGATTAATAGGAGCATGAAGAGGTAGTAAGCAGCCGTATTTATTGTCTTTCTTGCCCCGTAGAATGCTTTCATCTTCACTTCCCTGTTATAATCTCAGGTTCCGTACGCAACTTCCGCTGCAGAAAACCAAAAACCAGATAGATCAGGCCGAGAACGACCGCAATCGCGGCCCCATATCCTATTTGGAACCGGCTAAATGCCACAATATACGAGTAGATCCCGACGTTAGCTTGAGGCCATGTACGTCCGGCGAGGATCCAAAGGAAACCAAATTGGCTAAACGATCCGGAGAACAGCATTAGGAGTACAAATGGAAACATATATCTTAGCAAGGGTATTGTAATATAGAAATACTCCTGCCATCTATTTGCCCCGTCGATCTTCACGGCGTCATAGATCTCTCTTGGGATCCCCTCCATCCCGGTGGAGAACATCACCATGGAGAAGGCGGTGCCCTTCCATACATTTGCGATCATCAAGGCATAAAGCGCAGTCGGTATTCCCAGCCATCCGCCCTCCGTCCTCAGCCACTCGATCGGCCCTACCCCGAAGAGGGCCAAGAACCTGTTGATCATTCCGCCAGACTTTGCAAGCATGGCATACCATTCAAACCCTGCGGTAGTATCAGTGGTCACCCAAGCAGCTATAGCAATCCCACTGAGGAGGGTTGCTAGCCATCCCCTTATCCCACCCTTAAGCTTCCCCTCCCAGATCAACATCCCAATAAAGAAGCCCAGCCAGAACTGCCCGACTAAACCGCACAATACCGCATAAATAAACGAATTCTTACACGATTCCAAGAACTCAGGGTCACTCAGCAGGTGTTGGTAGTTTCGCCAACCCACAAACCCCCAATCCCACGCTTTCCTTCCCACGAAGGCCATGTCGGTAAAACTGTAGTAAATTCCGTATGGGACAAGAGCGAGCCTAAAGATCAGATAGGCAAGCAGGGGTGTTAGAAGGAAAAGAATAAGAACAATGCGTTCCCGTCGTTTCATAGTCCTGAAAACAAAAACAGGGTAGGGAGTGGCGCACACCACTCCCTACCATCTTCTGCTAGGCTATTTGAGAAGGCCCAGTTCATCTATTACGTTGTCGGAACCGACGATCTCGGCGACTGCTTTTGCATACTCAGCCAAGGCTTCTTCAGGGGTCATTTGAAGGGTGGCCACCTGCTTAACCAGGAGCCGTATCTGTTCAGAAACCTGGGGATACTCCGGGAGGGCTGGCCTATAATGCGTATAGGGCAGGACCTCCGTCGTGCACCAACTGAGGTACTTGTTCTGGGCGTACTCTGGTACCTTCACAGCGTCGAGTCTGGGAGCAACCGAGTTGGTTTCAACAGCGTGCTTCGCTATCCCTTCCTGCGAGCAGTAAGCAGCGATAAGCTCAAAGGCTTCCTTTGGGTGAGCCGGGGGGATGTCAAGGCCCTTGTTCGCGATTGCCCAGGCAAAGCCGCCGGAGAAGGTCACGAACCCTCCGTTCTTCCCGGGAATCTTGATGAAGCCAACGTTACAATTCGCGTTTGGAACTTCGAGACTACCTCCACTCTTGAAAGCACCCCACGCCCATTGACCATCGAAGAGGATGGCGGTCCTTCCAGCCTGGAAATCGCCACGTGCCGTCATCCACGGGCTAGCAACCGTTGGCACATCAGGGTTAGCAAGCCCTTCTTCGTAGACTGTCTTATAGAAGTTCAAGACATCCAGATAGGCGTTGCTCGAAACAACCCACTTGCCCTTCTCTTGATCGTAGAGAATCCCTCCTGCCCCGTAAAGCAAGGGGAGAAAGGCCTGCATGGTGGTGCTTTCGCCCCAGTTCGGCCCGGACTGGATGGCGAGCGGGTATTCCATCCCGGCTGCCTTTAGACGCCTGGCCATGCTAAGGAGTTCTTCCCAGGAAAGCGGTTGCCACTGGCAGCCCAAGGCGTATGGGAGGAGATCTTTTCGCAGGAAGATGATCCTCACATCGGTCTGTTTCAATAGCGCGTATACCCGACCTTGGTGCTTCACGATCTCTTGCAACGGGGTTGGATACTGAGCCCAGCCGTCCCATGCCTCAACCAGGTCGGTGATGTCATACAAATACTTTGCTTCAGCCCACGCTGGTACTTCGAAGGAATCGATAGAGACAATATCCGGGGCATCATTTGCACCAAATTCGGCAAAGAAAGCGACGTTTACATCCGGCGGTGTCTCGTAAACGACGGTAAAGTCCTTAAGCGCTGGATCAAGTTGGCTCGCTCGTTCCACAGCCTCTTGCCATCGGCCGATGTCATCCTTGTCCTTGACCATTATTGTGATTTTCTGAGAGGCCGCGTACGCTGGGCCAATGAAAGAAAGGACGGCGACTAACCCGACCGTTGCTGCTATCCTCCACCACAAACACAGTTTACGCATTTTTCTTCAACCTCCTTAACTTTATTTGCTCTGGCGCTGTTGGATCCAATGGCTTTCTGATCTGACTTAACCACCCCCCTTCTGCTACATATTGGGCAACAGGTTGCCCAATATAATAATTCGTTTTCTCCGTTTTGTCAAGACCCATCTGCTGAGCCTCGGGTTTGATTCCTTCAGGTACCGGCGTCAGCTGCTGTGTGTTGGCCACCTCGGCTCGCTCTACCTCAAGGCGCTGGCGAGGCGTTTATGTCATAGGTAGGACTGGAAAGGTGAGCAAGCGCTTTGGCAATCAAGCGGGGGGCGGTTCAGAAGTTTGACTTCCAGGCGAGGGGCCAGAACCTGGTAGTCCTCGGACCTCCAGCTGCGGCAAGATCGCAGTTTCCAGGATGATCGTAGGCTCAAGCTCGCTATTGGCCTCATCTAGATCGGGACCGGCTAATGAACCTGGTCCCCCTCGGGACAGGGAGATCTCTATGTAACGTTCAATCCTACGGGGTGTAGCCCCGCATAAAATTTACAACGACTCCAGAGTGGGATTTCGTTTAAAAGGGCCGGTGGTTGTTGAGCTATCGCTTGCTCAGGTCTAGTATAATTAGTTGGGATGGTTGTGACCATCAGGGACGTGGCGAAGCGGGCCGGGGTCTCGCCGTCCACCGTCTCCCGGGCTCTGAACGGCAAGGGGCGGATGCGGCCGGAGACCAGGGCCCGGATCCTCCGGGCGGCTCAAGAACTGGGCTATCGGCCCAACGTGCACGCCAAAGGCCTGGCCACCAAGGTCACCAGCTGCGTCGGGGTGGTGATCGCTGCCAGGCACCTGCCGGTGGAGCGCTCCTTCTATGGCCTCGTCTTGGAGGCTATGGAATCCACGTTGGCCAGCGAAGGCTATCACGTGGTGTTTTCAGTGCTGCGGGAGCAGGTCCCGCCCAAGTGTGCCCAAGAGGGGCGGGTGGACGGTCTGGCCGTTCTGGGGACCGACATCAGCCCCGAGCTGGTGCTGTCCCTGCGGGAGGAGCTGCCGGTGGTGCTGGTGGACAACGCCCTGCCCGGGGTGGATTCCGTACTCCCGGACAACGAAGGCGGCGCTCGGGTCGGCGTGGAGCACTTGATAGCCCACGGTCACCGGGAGATCGCCTTCATCGCCGAGACCCTGGCCGATCCCAGCTTCGCCCGCCGCCTGGACGGCTACCGGGCGGCCCTGGCCGCCCATGGCCTTCCCTATCGAGAAGAGCTAGTGGTGGAAGGGGGAAGAAGG